>NZ_JBVIAY010000015.1:49034-226438 GCF_055573695.1 Streptomyces sp. NPDC030143 | reverse complement strand
CGCATACCTGGCGCGATCTGCTGACGGCAGCCGGGATCACGCACAAACGCACCCGCCCCTACCGGCCGCAGACCAATGGCAAGGTCGAACGCTTCAACCGGACGCTGCTGGACGAATGGGCCTACGCCCGCCCCTACTGCTCAGAGCAAGAACGACGCGACGCCTTCCCCGCCTGGCTGCACACCTACAATCACCACCGCGGACACACCGCGCTGAAGGGCCAGCCACCCGCCAGCCGCGTCCCCAACCTCTCAGGGCAGTACACCTAGTTGGCGCGGTCGGCCAGCGCGGCCGGGGGTTCGTCGTCCATCTCGAAGGCCATCGGGAAGGGGGCGTGACCGGCCAGCCGGAACCAGCGGACCTTGCGGTGCTCGCGCAGCCTGCGGGCGGCGCCGACGGCGTCGTTGTGGAAGCGGCGGGCCATCGGTACGCGGCGGACCGCCTCCGTCAGTTCGTGGGTGGCCGCCTCTCCCCCGGGCACCTCACGGACGACCTCCAGCTGCTGCGGGTACGCGAAGACCGCGCGCAGTGCCTGGCTGAGCTCGCTCTCGGCGACCTCCCGCTGCTCCTCCTCCGCCTGCCGGGCGGCGTGCGCGGCCTCGTACAGCACGATCGACGCGGCCGGGTCGAGCACCCCGGAGGTGGCCAGCTCCTGGGCCACGGACGCTCTGCGCAGCAACTGCGCGTCGAGGGCGGCGCGGGCGGCGTCGATGCGGGCGTGCAGCCGGTCCAGCCGTCCTGCGGTCCAGCTCAGGTACAGGCCGGTCGCGACGAGGACGACGAGGATCCAGATGAGGGTGGGGGTCACGAGCGGCAAGGCTACCGGGGCGCTCATGCGGGCGGCCGTGTGTCCGACGGCAGCCGACCGCCCCGCCTTCGGGCACCGGACGGGTCGGGTGTGCCCCTCACCGGACCTGGCCGCGTGTGCCGAACCTGTCGGACCGGCCCGGCCGCGCGCGCCGGACCGGACCTGGCCGTGCTCGCCGAACGTGCCGGACCGGGCCGCGCGCCGGACCGGACGTGGCCTCGCGCCGGGCCTGCCGGCTCGGATCGGGCCGCCGTGCCGAACTCGGCCCCGGCCGGCCCTCAGGGGTCCTTGCACCACGCCCGCCCGGGCCGCGCGGCCTGATCAGGCGCTCACCGTGCAAGGACCCCTCAGTCCCGGGCCAGGCCGAAGCGGGACATGAGGCCCGGGGAACCCTTGTCGTCCGCCGCCACCGCCGCCGCGCCCGCCGTCACCGTCTCGTACACGGAGAGGATGTCGGCGCCGACGGTCGACCAGTCGAAGCGCCGCACGTGGGCGCTGCCGCGGCGGCGCAGCTCGGCTCTGCGCTCCGGGTCGCCGAGGAGGCGTACCGCCGCGTCGGCCAGGGCGTCGGCGTCCTCGTTGGCGAACAGCTCGCCGGCCGCGCCCTGGTCGAGGACCTGGGCGAAGGCGTCGAGGTCGGAGGCGAGGACGGGGGCCCCGGCCGACATGGCCTCGACGAGGATGATGCCGAAGCTCTCGCCCCCGGTGTTGGGCGCCACGTACAGGTCGACGCTGCACAGGAAGCGGGCCTTGTCGTCGTCGCTGACCATGCCGAGGAACTCCACGCGCGGGCGCAGTTCCTCGGGCAGGTCGGCCACCGCCTCCTCGGCGTCGCCGCGGCCGGCGACCAGCAGCCGGGCGTCCGGCCGCTCGGCGAGGATGCGCGGCAGGGCCTTCATCAGCACCGGAAGACCCTTGCGGGGCTCGTCGATGCGGCCGACGAAGCCGATCGTGCCGCCCTGCCACTCGGGTCTGGGCTCGGCCCGGGCGAAGAAGTCGACGTCCACGCCGTTGGGGATGACCACCGCGTCGCCGCCGAGGTGTTCCACCAGGGTGCGGCGGGCGTACTCGCTGACCGCGATCCGGGCACTGATCTTCTCCAGGGCCGCCTGGAGGATCGCGTACGCGGCGATCATGGCGCGCGAGCGCGGGTTGGACGTGTGGAAGGTCGCCACGATCGGTCCCCGGGCGGCCCAGCAGGTGAGCAGGCCGAGGGAGGGCGAGGTCGGCTCGTGGATGTGGATGACGTCGAACCCGCCGTCGTGCAGCCAGCGGCGCACGCGGGCGGCGGACAGGAAACCGAAGTTCAGCCGGGCCACCGAGCCGTTGTACGGCACGGGGACCGCGCGGCCCGCGGAGACGACGTAGGGCGGCAGCGGGGTGTCGTCGTCGGCGGGGGCGAGGACGGACACCTCGTGGCCGAGCCGGATGAAGTACTCGGCGAGGTCGCGGATGTGGAACTGGACGCCGCCCGGCACGTCCCAGGAGTACGGGCAGACGATGCCGATCCTCACGCGGCCGCCCCGTCCGACGGGCGGGGTTCCAGGTCCGCGAGCCAGAGCCGTTGCAGCATGTGCCAGTCCTCCGGGTGGTCGGCGATGCCCGAGGCGAAGACGTCCGCCAGCGCCTGGGTCATCGCGGACGTCTTCTCCGCCCGGCTGCCCGTGCCGGGTTCCTCGACCGCGGGGTGGACGCGGCCCCGCATGACGGGCGAGTCGTCGTACCAGAGCGTGACGGGGAGCAGGAGCGCGCCGGTCTGCTGGGCGAGCAGGGCCGGGCCGGCCGGCATGCGGGCGGTGTCGCCGAAGAAGTCGACCTCGACGCCCGAGGCGGACAGGTCGCGGTCGGCGACCAGGCAGACCAGGCCGCCGTCGCGCAGCCGCCGGGCCAGGGTGCCGAAGGCTGAGCCGCCGCTGTGCGGCAGCACCTCCATGCCGAGCCCTTCGCGGTAGGCGACGAAACGGTCGTACAGGGTCTCGGGCTTGAGCCGCTCGGCGACCGTGGTGAAGCGGGTCCCGAGCGCGGTGACGGCCCAGGCGCCGGCCAGGTCCCAGTTGGCCAGGTGCGGCAGGGCGAGGACGACTCCCCTGCCGGCCGCGAGCCCCTCGGTGAGGTGGTGCAGGTCCTGGGGGTCGAAGCCGTTCCGGACCCGGTCGGCGCTCCAGGCCGGCAGACGGAAGGACTCCATCCAGTAGCGCATGTAGGAGCGCATGCCGGCGCGCGACAGCTCGGCCAGGCGCTCGGGGCTCGCGTCGGGCACCACGCGCGCGTAGTTGCTCTCCAGGCGCAGGACGCCCTTGCCGCGCTGTTTCCACGCGAGGTCGGCGATGGTGCGGCCGAGGCGTACCGCGGCCGGCTCTGGCAACCGTCGGACCGCGCCCCAGCCGAGGCCGTACAGCGCGTCCGTCAGCCGGTCCTGGGCGCTCACTTCGTCGCCTCGCTCCCCCGCGTCCGCGTCTGCCCGCCCGCCGGGGTGTCCGCCTCCGCTTCCGCCTCGGCCTCCTGGTCCTCGGCCCGGGTCTGGGCCTCGGCCTCCGCCTCCGCCGATTCGCGGCGGACGGTGACGACCCGCTGAATCAGCGTGACCAGGCTGCCGACGGCGACGATCCACAGGGCGACCGGCAGCAGGTACTGGATGCCGGGGACGCCGAACGCGTGCAGGCCGGCGAGCCCGGCCGCGACCAGCGAGACCACCAGCCGCTCGGCCCGCTCGACGAGCCCGTTGACGGCCACCGGCAGCCCGATCGACTCGCCGCGCGCCTTGGTGTACGAGACGACCTGGCCGCTGGCCAGGCAGAAGATGGAGACCGCGCACAGGATGTTGTCGTCGCCGCCGCCCGCGTACCACAGGGCGAAGCCGCCGAAGATCGCCCCGTCGGCGACCCGGTCCAACGTGGAGTCCAGGAAGGCGCCCCAGCGGCTGGAGCGGCCGAGCTGGCGGGCCATGTTTCCGTCGACGAGGTCGGAGAACACAAACAGGGTGATCACGACCGTGCCCCAGAAGAACTCGCCCCGGGGGTAGAAGACCAGCGCGCCCGCGACCACGCCGGCGGTGCCGATGAGCGTGACCGTGTCGGGGCTCACGCCCCGGCGGATGAGAAACGCGGCGAACGGTGTGAGGACACGCGTGAAGAATGCACGCGCGTACTTGTTCAGCATGGCCTTCCCGACGGTCGGTGTGGCCGCGGCCCTGGTGGCCACCGGCTGGCCCATCGTAGCCACGCGCGCGTGGGCGGTCGTCGGGCACCCGCCGCCCCGTGTCCCGGTCCGACGGCATCCTGGGCCACGGCCCGGCCACGCGCCCGACGACCGCGTGGTGGCGTCGTCGCGTCGCTCGTATGGACGCACCGTGACGGGAGTGGAAAGCTCGAAGGACCGCGGGCGTCGCCGGAGCCGCCTGACGCGGAGCCGCCGTGCCCGCGCCCCCGATGACCTCACCGTGCACGGGAGGCACGACATGGGCGACAAGGCGAACGCACACCCCGGGGCCGCCGGCAGGGCTACGGCGGTCGACCACCCCGCGTCCGTACGGAATGTGGTGCTGGTCGGCCACAGCGGATCGGGCAAGACGACTCTGGTGGAGGCTCTCGCGCTGACGGCGGGAGCGGTGAAACGGGCGGGCCGCGTGGAGGACGGCGGCACCGTCTCCGACTACGACGAGATCGAGCACCGCCAGCACCGGTCGGTCCAGCTCTCCCTGGTACCGGTCGAATGGGACGGCATCAAGGTCAACCTCCTCGACACCCCCGGGTACGCCGACTTCGTCGGGGAGCTCCGGGCCGGTCTGCGCGCCGCGGACGCGGCCCTCTTCGTCGTCTCGGCCTCGGACGGCGTGGACGGTTCGACGCGCATGGTGTGGGAGGAGTGCGCGGCCGTCGGGATGCCCCGGGCGATCGTCGTGACGCACCTGGAGGCCGCGCGCGCGGACTTCGAGGAGATGACCCGGATCTGCGCGGAGGCCTTCGGCGGTGACGACCCGGACGCGGTGCTGCCGCTGTACCTGCCGCTGCACGGCCCGAAGGGACCCGACGGGCACGCGCCCGTGACGGGCCTGACCGGGCTGTTGTCGCAGACGCTGTTCGACTACTCCTCCGGCGAGCGCGCGGAGTCCGAGCCGGGCGAGGACCAGTTGCCGCGCCTCGAGGAGGCCCGCGACCGGCTGATCGAGGGAATCATCGCGGAGAGCGAGGACGAGACCCTCATGGACCGCTATCTCGGCGGCGAGCGGATCGACGTCAAGTCTCTGATCGAGGACCTGGAGCGGGCCGTCGCCCGCGGCACGTTCTTCCCCGTCCTCGCGGCCGCCCCGGCCGCCGACGGCGCCCGGCAGGGCATCGGCACGGTGGAGCTGCTGGAACTGGTCACCCGCGGCTTCCCGACGCCGCTGGAGCGCGAGGCGCCCGGCGTCACCACCGTCGACGGCGAGCCGCGCGCGCTGAACTCCTGCGATCCGGACGGACCGCTGGTCGCGGAGGTCGTCAAGACGTCCTCCGACCCGTACGTGGGCCGGGTCTCGCTCGTCCGCGTCTTCTCCGGCACCCTGCGCCCCGACGAGACCGTCCACGTCTCCGGGCACGGGCTGGCCGACCGCGGCCACGAGGACCACGACGTGGACGAGCGCGTGGGCGCGCTGTCCGCGCCCTTCGGCAAGCAGCAGCGGACGCTGTCGCACTGCATCGCGGGCGACCTCGCGTGCGTGGCGAAGCTCAGCCGCGCGGAGACCGGCGACACGCTCTCCGCCAAGGACGACCCGCTGCTGATGGAACCCTGGCAGATGCCCGACCCGCTGCTGCCGCTGGCCATCCAGGCGCACAGCAAGGCCGACGAGGACAAGCTCTCCCAGGGGCTGGCCCGGCTGGTCGCCGAGGATCCGACCATGCGGCTCGAACAGAACCAGGACACCCACCAGGTGGTCCTGTGGTGCCTGGGCGAGGCCCACGCGGACGTCGCCCTGGAGCGCCTGCGCAGCCGCTACGGCGTCCGGGTCGACGTCGTCCCCCACCAGGTCTCCCTGCGCGAGACGTTCGCCGCTCCGGCCTCCGGGCGCGGGCGGCACGTGAAGCAGTCAGGCGGTCACGGTCAGTACGCCATCTGCGAGATCGAGGTGGAGCCGCTGCCGGGCGGCTCGGGCATCGAGTTCGTGGACAAGGTCGTCGGCGGCGCGGTGCCGCGGCAGTTCATCCCGTCCGTCGAGAAGGGCGTACGGACGCAGGCCGCCAAGGGCCTCGTCGGCGGTCATCCGCTCGTCGACGTGCGGGTGACCCTCCTCGACGGCAAGGCGCACTCGGTGGACTCCTCCGACGCCGCGTTCCAGACGGCCGGCGCGCTCGCCCTGCGGGAGGCCGCGGCCGACGCGAAGATCCATCTGCTGGAGCCGGTGGCCGAGGTGAGCGTGCTGGTCGGCGACGAGTACGTGGGCGCCGTGATGAGCGACCTGTCGGGCCGGCGCGGCAGGGTGCAGGGCACCGAGCAGACCAGCGGCGGGCGCACGCTCGTACGCGCCGAGGTGCCCGAGATCGAGATCGGCCGGTACGCGGTCGACCTGCGCTCACTCTCGCACGGCACGGCACGCTTCCACCGCGCCTACGCCCGGCACGAGCCGATGCCGGCGCAGGTCGCCGAACGGGTCCGTCAACAGGCGCAGGCCGGTTAGGGGTTGAGACGGGGCCGCACGCAAGTGGCCCACGTGGAAGGTGTTCCTCCGATTCGGCGGGCGGCTTCGGCCGTCCGCCGACGGATGTCGGTGGCTGCGGATACGCTGATGACCTGATCAACAGGTGTGCGGAGCACGGAAGTCGGGAAGGCCGCAGGAGCGAGAGTGGCGGCGATCGGGGGCGGGAATGACCGTTGACAGCGGTTACGCGGACATCTTCGGACCACAGGTGCCGCAGACGGGCGGCGGAGGGCAGGCGGCGACCTTCGCGCTGGCCTCGGCCGCCTACCGGGACAACCCCGTCGGGGACATCAAGAACGCGGACAACGAATGGCACCAGTCGGCCGTCAACCCCGGCCGCAGCTGGGCCAGGATCTTCCGGCCCAACCTCGGCGAGGCGTTCTCCCAGGCGGTCGTCGACCGGATGCTGGGCGTCGGCCGCAAACCGCTGATCCAGTCGTTCGGCACCGAGCCGCAGGTGATCGTCGAGCACTGCCTCGCCGCCAACCGCATCCGCCGTGAGCGCGACAAGAAGCTGACCGGCGTCATGCTCCTGTTCGGCGTGGTCTTCCTTCCCGGCCTCCTGGTGTGGCTGCTGGTCTTCCAGCTGCGCACGACGATGGAGAAGGCGGGCGGCCGGCGGGTCTCCGGGCTCGCCACCGGACTGCTCGTCGCCGTCGGCGCCCTCGCCGTGATCTTCCTGATCCGCATGCCGTTCGGGGGGCTGTGGGGGCTGTACGCGCGGGGCGCGGTCGTCATGCCCGTGGTCGGCTGGTTCCTCGCCCGGCGGATCTGTGAGGGCACCGCCAAGGACCTGCGGGAGCGCTGGGACAGTCTGCTGTCCGGCAGCAGCGTCGGCGCCAAGGTCCCCGAGGCGGTGCCCACCAGCCCCAACCAGACCGCCGCCGAGCAACTGCGGCAGTCGCTGGCCCGCCTCAGCGCCGAACAGCAGTCCAACTCGGTCTTCTACGCCGGTCCCAAGGGCATCCTCGGCATGGGCACCCGCTGGGGCGCCTGGCACCTCGCGGAGGAGCTGCACCCCGTCGACCCCGCCAAGGGCGTCCACGAGTTCCGCAGCTGGACCGTCATCCGGGCCATCCACGACCAGCTCACCGTGCTGAACCGGCAGAGCCTGAAGACCGGCGGCTTCCCGCCCCCCTCGGTACGGCACTGGGTCGTCACCCCCGTCGGCGAGAACGCCAAGGCGGTGGCCAGGCCGGAGGGCACCGACGTGGAGGCCTACCAGGTCAAGCCGAAGGCGATCGAGCAGATCTGCGACCAGCAGCAGTTCGGCGGCGGCGACCGGCACTACCTCGGCGTCCAGTGGCCGCTGTGGGACGGCCAGTTGATCATCACCATGCTGATCACCGTGACCGTGCTGCACGAGACGCTGCGCATCGAGGTCACCGGTCACGCGCTCGGCCCCGTCAACGGCCTGTTCACGACCAAGCCCGAGGCCCCCACGAAGGAGGTCGCCAAGACCGTCCGCTTCTGGGAGACCCGGAAGATCAGCCTGCCGCTGGTCACCACCGACGAGGTGGTCCGGCTGGCCGCGCGCGCCCCGCTGAGCTGGTACCCGCCGCTGCTGAACTGGCTGGGCGGTTCCATAGGGCTGCCCGAGCCGTTCGGCCTGCGGCACGCCTGGGCCGACCAGCCCTGGCGGCACCGCTTCATGGCCGACGACGCGCTGCGCGCGGCCGCGCCGGTGCTGCGGGTGGTGCACGCGGCCGCGCTGCGGGTCTTGCGGGAGCACGACGTGGACGTCGAGAAGTTCAGCTCGCGCTCGTCGGTGCTCAGCGGCGCGGTGCAGGACCTGTCGCCGCGAAAGGCGGACACCTACGACGCGTGAGCCTCCGGCGGTGGTCCGGGGGTGGGGGTGTCCGGGGCACGTAACCGGAGGCTGCCGCCCCCGAACCCTGCTTCGGCCCGGCCGGGCCTCGTCCTCGGCCCGGCCGGGACTCGTCCTCGAACGCCGACGGGCTCGGTGTGCCGGACGGACCAGGCGCCGGACCTACGGGAGGTGCCGGACCGGCAGGACGTGTCACCCGGAGCCGACGGCCCGGCCGGCCTACCGGCCGGACGTGCCGGACGGCAGGATGTGCCCGACAGGCAGGACCGTGCCGGACGGCAGTATGTGCCCGACAGGCAGGACGTGCCGGATGTGCCCGACAGGCAGGACGTGCCGGACGAGCGGAGTGTCAGGCGGGCGGGGTGCGCCGCCGGACGGGACGGGCCCTCCGGCTCCGGGAGCCCCCGCCCGGACGGATCAGACCGCGGGCCACGCCTCCGCCAGCATCTTCCGGGTGTCCGCCAGCAACTGCGGCAGCACCCGCGTGTGCCCCACGACCGGCATGAAGTTCGTGTCGCCGCCCCAGCGGGGCACGATGTGCTGGTGCAGGTGCGCGGCGATGCCTGCGCCCGCCACGGAGCCCTGGTTCATGCCGATGTTGAAGCCCTGCGCCCCGGAGGCCGTGCGCAGCGCCGTCATCGCCTGCTTGGTCAGCTCGCCGAGTTCCGCCGTCTCCGGACCGGTCAGGCCGGTGTAGTCCGCGACGTGCCGGTAGGGGACGGTCATCAGGTGACCACCGTTGTACGGGTACAGGTTCAGCACCGCGTACACGTGCTCACCGCGCCGCACGACCAGCCCGTCCTCGTCGGACTGCGCCGGGATCGAGCAGAAGGGACAGCCGTCGTCGGCCCCGGGGCCCGTCGGCTTGTTCTCCCCCTGGATGTAGGCCATCCGGTGGGGGGTCCACAGGCGCTGGAACGCGTCCTGCGTCCCCACTCCGATCTGCTGCTCCGGCTCACTCGTCATGCAAGGCAGCATATGGCTTCGCCCGTTCGCGGCGTGTCGGCGGGGTTGCGGGAAAAGCCCGGCGGGCGAAGCTGGGCCGGTGCACGAAGACCCCCCTGCGGCCCGTTGGGAACAGCGCACCGAGATCCCCCTCTTCCTCGCCTCGCTGGCCTTCCTCGCCGCCTACGCCGTCCATGTCCTCGCCCACGGCCTCGGGGACGCCTGGCGGGACCTGTGCCTGGCGGTGACGCTGGCCGCGTGGGCGCTGTTCGCCGTGGACTACGGGGTGCGCTGGCGGCACAGCGGCCAGGGGCTGCGCTTCGTCCGCACCCACTGGCTGGACACCCTCGTGGTGCTGCTGCCCCTGCTGCGCCCGCTGCGGATCGTACGGCTGTACGAGGCCGTGCTGCGCCGGCGCGGGGAACCGCGGCTGTCACTGAACGCGCGCGTGATCGTCTACGCGGGCGTGTCGACGGCGCTGCTGGGATTCGCGGGCGCGCTCGCCGTGTACCACCAGGAACGCGGGGCGCCCGGCGCGAGCATGCGGACGTTCGGGGACGCCGTGTGGTGGACCTGCGCGACGCTCTCCACCGTCGGCTACGGCGATGTCACCCCGGTCACCACCGGGGGCCGGATCGTCGCGGTCGGTCTGATGGCGTGCGGGCTGGCGCTGCTGGGGGCGGTGACGGGGTCGTTCTCGTCGTGGCTGGTCCAGGTCTTCTCCCGGGAGGACACGGACGGGCCCCCGGGGAGGTGACTCCCCGGGGGCCCGTCACAGGAAGGCTCGGCCCCGGTAGCTCGGACCGCAGGCAACCAGCGGGCTCGGACCCGCAGGCCCGCACCCGCGGGCTCGGACCTCAAGCCCCCCGCGGGCTCGGGCCCACAAGCCCCCACCCGCGGGCTCGGACCCACAAGCCCCGCCCGCGGGCTCAGACCTGCGTCCGCTCCTCGACCACCTTCGCGATCTTGGCGATGGCCTCGTCGAACGGGATGCCGTTCTCCTGCGAGCCGTCGCGGTAGCGGAAGGACACCGAGCCGTTCGACATGTCCTCGTCGCCCGCGATGACCATGAAGGGCACCTTCTGCTTCTGGGCGTTGCGGATCTTCTTCTGCATGCGGTCCGAGGAGGAGTCGACCTCGACGCGCAGACCCTGCTTCCTGGCGGCCGCGGCGAACTTGTCCAGGTACTCCACGTGCGCGTCGCCGATCGGGATGCCGATCGCCTGCACCGGCGCGAGCCAGGCCGGGAAGGCGCCCGCGTAGTGCTCCAGGAGCACCGCGAAGAACCGCTCGATCGAGCCGAACAGAGCACGGTGGATCATGACCGGGCGCTGCTTGGCGCCGTCCGCGCCGGTGTACTCCAGGTCGAAGCGCTCGGGCAGGTTGAAGTCGAGCTGGATCGTCGACATCTGCCAGGTACGGCCGATGGCGTCCTTGGTCTGGACGGAGATCTTCGGACCGTAGAAGGCGGCGCCGCCCGGGTCCGGGACCAACGGCAGGCCCTGCTTCTCGGCGACCTGGCGCAGGGTCTCGGTGGCCTCTTCCCATGCCTCGTCCGAGCCGACGAACTTCTCCGGGTCCTTGGTGGACAGCTCCAGGTAGAAGTCGGTCAGGCCGTAGTCGCGGAGCAGGTTCAGCACGAAGGTGAGCGTCTTGTCGAGCTCCTCGGACATCTGCTCGCGGGTGCAGTAGATGTGCGCGTCGTCCTGGGTGAAACCGCGGGCGCGGGTCAGGCCGTGCACGACGCCCGACTTCTCGTACCGGTACACGGTCCCGAACTCGAAGAGGCGCAGCGGCAGTTCACGGTACGAGCGGCCGCGCGCGTCGAAGATCAGGTTGTGCATCGGGCAGTTCATGGGCTTGAGGTAGTAGTCCACGCCCTCGTCGAGCTGCATGGGCGGGTACATGCCGTCGGCGTACCAGTCCAGGTGCCCGGACGTCTCGAAGAGCTTCCCCTTCGTCGCGTGCGGGGTGTAGACGAACTCGTAGCCCTCCTCCTCGTGGCGGCGGCGCGAGTAGTCCTCCATCACGCGGCGGACGACGCCGCCCTTGGGGTGGAAGACGGCGAGGCCGGAGCCGATCTGCTCCGGGACGGAGAACAGGTCGAGCTCGCTGCCCAGCTTGCGGTGGTCGCGCTTCTCGGCCTCGGCGAGGAAGTCGAGGTACGCCTTCAGCTCGTCCTTGGACGGCCAGGCGGTGCCGTAGATGCGCTGGAGCATCGGGTTCTTCTCGCTGCCGCGCCAGTAGGCGGCCGCGTTGCGCATCAGCTTGAACGCCGGGATGAGGCGGGTGGAGGGCAGGTGGGGACCGCGGCAGAGGTCCTTCCAGCACAGCTCGCCGGTCTTGGCGTCCAGGTTGTCGTAGATCGTCAGCTCACCGGCGCCGACCTCGACGTCGGCCCCGTCGTCGCTGGACGCGGAGCCCTTGAGGCCGATCAGCTCCAGCTTGTAGGGCTCGTCCGCGAGCTCCTCGCGGGCGCCCTCGTCGGTGACCACGCGGCGGGCGAAGCGCTGCCCGCGCTTCTGGATCTCCTGCATCTTCTTCTCGATGGCCTTGAGATCCTCGGGCGTGAACGGCTTCTCGACGTCGAAGTCGTAGTAGAAGCCGTCCTTGACGGGCGGGCCGATGCCCAGCTTGGCCTCGGGGAAGAGCTCCTGCACGGCCTGCGCCATGACGTGCGCGGTGGAGTGGCGCAGGATGTTCAGGCCGTCCTCGGAGGCGATCTCGACACCCTCGACGGTCTCGCCTTCCCGCAGCTCGTGGGTGAGGTCCCGCAACTCACCGCCCACGCGCGCGGCGATGATCGAGCGCTCGCCGGCGAAGAGGTCGGCCGCCGTGGTGCCCGTCGTCACCGTGCGCTCTTCCCGCTCGGAATCGCGTTGGATGATCACACGGACGTCTGACACCGGTCTCTCCTGACTGCAGGTGGGTGCGGCGCCATACCGGGAGCGCGCGCAATAGGGGATCGTACCGACCCCGACCGGCCGACCGCGAAACGGTCACCCACCGTCCTCGTTCAGTCGCGCTCCTCGTCCCCGCTGCACGCCTCCTCGAAGAAGTCGAGGTTCTCCTGGAGGGACTTCATCAGCCGGTCCCGGTCCGCCTCGTCCACCTGCACCGGTACGACCCCGCAGGCGCCGGTCAGTCTGCGGAAGCCGCCGCGGCTCTCCAGCCGCCCGTGCACCCGCACGGGCAGTCCCACGAGGTGCGCCTGCCCGGCGATGCGGTAGTCCTCCTCGTCGAGGGTGAGGCGCAGGTGCGGGACGTCGGCCCCGGCGAGCACCCGCAGCCGCACGCTGCCCTCGCCGTTCGGCCCCGACCGGCGCAGCCGTACCACCGTGCCGGTGACGCGGACGGTCACGGACGGTTCCGCGCGCAGGTAGCGGATCCCGGCCTCGCGCAGTGCGGGCAGGTCGCCCGGCGAGAACTCGACGGGTTCGCCTCCGGCGGCGCAGCCCTCGGGCACGCCCGCGGAGGGCGCCCACTCGACGGCGATCCGGGCGCCCTCGGTGCCCCGCACGAGGGCGACGAGGGCGTCGGTCAGCTCACGGCTGACACCCGCCTCCACGGCGCCGTCGAAGGCGTCCATGCCCCCGGTGGCCCGCCGGTAGTCGATGGCCTCGCGGGCGGCGTGGAGGGCCTGGTGCAGGCGCACGGCGAGGGGGCGAGCGGTGTCGACGGGCACGAAGGCGGCGAGGCCCCGGCCCCCGGTGGCCGGTCCGACGAGGACGTCGTCGAGCAGGGCGACGGCCGCGCGCCGGTGCCGGACGCCGTAGTAGCCCGCCCGCGCCCGGGTGGCGAGGGCGCCGGCGAGCAGCATCTGCCGGGCGGCGGCGCGCAGGTGTTCCTCGACGCTCCAGGGCGCGGCACCGGCGGGGCCGGTCGGCGTGTCCCGCCACCAGCGGATCTCGTCGCTGGGCACGGCGAGCCCGACGAGCACCTCGCGCGCGGAGGGGGTGCCGCTGCGGGCGAGCGCGGCCAGCGCCTCGCCGAGCAGGTCGTCGCTGTCGGGGAAGGCGCGGCTCTCGGGCACCAGGAGACTGGTGCCGCCGCTGCCCTGCCCGGGCGGGGTCCAGCGGCCGTAGCGTCCGGCCGCGCCGCCCCGACGCTGCCAGCCGTGCCGCAGCAGCAGCGCTCCGAGGACGGCGGGGTCGACCTCGTCGGGCGCGGGCGGGCGGTCCCAGGGGACGTCGGGGTGCGGCTTCACCGGCCGCAGGGGTTCCCGCGTCGGGCGGTGCGTCATGGTCTGCCTCCCGTCCCGACGCGCGTCATGATCTCGCACAGCGCCCGGTCGTCGAAGATGCGTGAGGTCGGGATGCGCACGGTGGTCCGGGTCCGGCCGGTGATCGGATGGCCGGCCAGGTTGACCCAGTAGCAGCAGTGCCTGAGGTCGAGCCGGTCGTGGCCGGACCGCAGCCACTGGTCCCGGGACCGGGGGACGATCATCACGACGAGGATCTTGTGCACCGACACCGGCGTGCGCGCGAGCTTCCTGAGGTGGTCGTTGTCCAGCGTGAAGGAGAAGGACCGCCCCGGCGGGTTCGGCGGGATCTGGTAGGTCGCCTTCAGCTGGACCTTGATGGTCACCTCGTCGTCGACGGTGTGCCCGGGCGCGCTGTGGCTGACGTGCCAGTCGATGCCGTTGTCCGGGAAGGGCTGGGACAGCGAGCAGCCCGCGGCCGCCGCGACCGCGTGGAGGTACCCCACCTGCAGAGTCTCCATGCAGGCGGTGGTGGCGAGTGTGCCGCGACGGGGGTCCGTACGTTCGGGCAGCAGCCCGCCCCGCTCGGGCTGCGCTGTCGCCATGACCAACAGCCTTCCAAGCCAGAGGGATCCCCGCACCGGGGGCTGGTGAGCATCCGTGTCGAGCCCCTGAACTGCAAAGACCCGTACTCCTGTTGTGTCCTCCCGGCGTACGGCGCAAACAGCCCGGGTATCACCAAACAGGCAGAAGACGGTATGTCAGCTGCCGTGGGTGAACGAGGGGTTGTGTAGGTATGGCGTGCTGGTACGAGGGCCCGTTGGCCGCGTTCGACACGGAGACGACAGGGGTGGACGTCGAGAGCGACCGGATCGTGTCGGCCGCGCTCGTCGTCCAGGACGCGCCGGGTGTCCGGCCGCGGGTGACCCGCTGGCTGGTGAACCCGGGCGTGCCCGTGCCCGCCGAGGCGACGGCGGTGCACGGCCTGACGGAGGATCATCTGCACCGCAACGGCCGCTGGCCGGCCCCGGTGATGTACGAGATAGCCGAGCTGCTCGCCGAACAGGCGGCGGCGGGACGGCCGTTGGTGGTGATGAACGCGCCGTTCGACCTGACGCTGCTCGACCGCGAGCTGCGTCGGCACCGCGCCTCCTCGCTGGGCCACTGGCTGGAGCCGGCGCCGCTCAGGGTGCTGGACCCGCGGGTCCTGGACAAGCACCTGGACCGCTATCGCAAGGGGCGGCGCACGCTCACCGACCTGTGCGCGCACTACGAGGTGTCGCTGGCCGACGCGCACGACGCGGCGGCGGACGCGATGGCCGCGATGGAGGTCGTGCGGGCGGTGGGCCGGCGGTTCGCGGCCCGGCTGGAGCGGCTGTCCCCCGCCGAGCTGCACACGCTCCAGACGTCCTGGTACGCGGCCCAGGCCCGCGGGTTGCAGGCGTGGTT
Organism: Streptomyces sp. NPDC030143; assembly: GCF_055573695.1. Lineage (NCBI taxonomy): Bacteria > Bacillati > Actinomycetota > Actinomycetes > Kitasatosporales > Streptomycetaceae > Streptomyces > Streptomyces sp. NPDC030143. Next base: position 211,533 of record NZ_JBVIAY010000015.1, on the reverse strand, counting down.
CGCGCGCAGCGGCTCGCCGGAGGTGGTGGACACGTCGTGGCCGCTGCGCCCGGTGCTGTCGGCGGCGGCATGAGGGGCGACATGCGGAAGGGCCGGTCCGCGTGACGCGGACCGACCCTCTCCCGGTGGGCGATACTGGGTTCGAACCAGTGACCTCTTCGGTGTGAACGAAGCGCTCTCCCACTGAGCTAATCGCCCGGGAACGCACTGAACAATACAGGTCTCCGCGGGTTTCCTTCAAACCGCTTCCAGATACCCGAGCAGTCCGCGCCGCCCGGCCCGCATCATCAGCCGGTGGTTGGCCCGGAAGGCGGGCCGCCCGGGTACGGCGAACCGCCTGAGCAGCGGCTTGCGGACATCGACGACCTGGTCGTAGCGGGCGAGGGTGCCGTCGCCGTCCGGGGTGACCGTCCAGCGCGCCCAGCCGTCGACGTCCCCGGCGAGCGAGCTCTCCAGCACCCCGGCCGCCGCATCGCGCCGCAGTTCGCGCGCGGTGAAGGTCAGGTCGTACGGCAGGAGGGAGCGGATCCGCAGGACGCCGGTGGTGGCGTCGAGACGGGTCACCTCGCGGACCTGCGGCCACCAGAGGGGATACTCCTCGACGCGCTCCAGGGCACCGTAGACGGTGCCGGGCGGTGCGGGGAGCCGCCACAGGCTGACGAAGCGGTAGTGGGACCAGTCCATGGGTCGAGTGTGCCCGCGCTCAGCCGTTCGCCGCGGAGGCGAGTCACTCGGACCGTTCCCGGGGGAGGTCCGTCGCCCGGCCCTCCCCCGGGGTCGAGCCACTCAGCCCCTCCCCGCCGGAGGTGAGTACGGACTGAGTACCGGCACTCATGCCGTACTGCGTGACCCGGACCACACTCCGGGGCATGACGCATTTTCCGCCCCCGGCCGAGGAGCTGCGGCTCATCGACGCCGAGCTGTGGCAACTCGACGCCCGCCGCGCGCAGTTGCTCAGGCGCCGCGCCTGGCTGCTCGCCGCGCTCCGGCAGACCTCGGGGCCGGTCGCCCGGCCGCCCGGCACCGCACCGGGCCCGGAGGCGAGCGCGCCGCGGGTCCAGAACGTCCTGTTGCTGCTCGGCGCTGTCCTGCTCACCCTCGCGGCGATCGCGTTCACGCTGGTCAGCTGGGGTCACCTGGGGATCGCAGGACGGTCCCTGGTGCTCGGTTCGCTGACGTTGGCCGTGCTCGCCGCGCCGGTGCCGCTGCTGCGGCGCGGGCTGCGCTCGACGGCGGAGTCGGTGGCGGGCCTCGGGCTGGCGCTGACCGTGCTGGACGCGTACGCGCTGCACGAGGTGGCGTTCCCCGGCGCCGACGCCGCGGGGTACGCGGCGGGGGCGTCGGCGGGGCTGGCGGCCCTGTGGGCGGTGTACGGCCGTGGTACGACCGCGCTGCGCCTGCCCACGCCGGCGGCTCTGGTCGCGGCCCAGCTCCCGCTGCCGCTGGGGGCGGTCGCGGCGGACGCCGACGTGTCCGGGGTCGCGGCGGCGCTGCTGGTCACGGCCGGCCTCGACACGGCGGTGGCGCTGTGGTCGCCCGCCCGTGGGCTGCGGCTCACCGCGGCCGTCGGCGCGTGCAGCCTGGGCGGGTCGGGTGTCCTGGCGGCGGGCTGGCTGTCCTGGACGGCCTCCGGTGCGAGCGTCGCCGCCCGTGCGGCGGCGCTCCTGGTCCTCGCGGCGGCCCTCGCCCTGGGCGCCTCCCGGCGGCTGACCGGGGCCGGCGTGCCGGACGCCTCCGGGCGGCTGCCGCGGTCCGTGCCCGCCGTGGGCGCGGCGCTCGTCGGCGGTCTGCTGCTGGTGGGCGCCGGCGGCGGTGTGCTGCGGGTGGCGCTGCCGGCCGGCTGGGCGGTGCCCGCCCATCTGGCCTGCGGTGTCGCCCTGGCGGCGGTGGTGCGGAGCCGACTGCCCGAGCCGGTGCGTCAGGGCCTCCTGCGGGCGTCCGTCGCGGTGCAGGCACTGGCCCTGCTGTGGGCGGTGCCGCTGGTCGTCGTCACGGTGTTCGGCCCGCTCGGCTGGGTCGAACGGCCCTGGACGGGTGCGCCGGCGGACGCCCGCGCCGCGGTGACCGTCCACACTCCGTGGCCGTCGCACGGCACCCAGGCGCTGGTCGTCCTGGTGGCCGTGGCGCTGGTGCTCGCGTCGGCCGTCCGGCACGAGACCCTGCGGCCGCGCGCCGTGACGGGTGCGCTGGTGCTGGCGTGGGCGGCGGGCGTGGCGCTGCCGGCGGTGCTCGAACTGCCGTACGGTGTGACGCTGTTGGTGGGAGGAGCGCTGGCGGCGGTGGCGGTGTTCCTGCCCGCCCCGTGGACGGCCGCGACGCTCGCGCCGGCCACCTCGCTCCACCTCGTGTTCCTCTCCCTGGCCACGCAGCACGCGACCCTGACCGTGCTGTCGGCCCTGACCGCGCTGTTCGTGACGGCGTCGGCGCGGCCCCGCCTCACCCCGGTCATGGCGCCGGCCGCGCTCGTCGGCGCCGCCGCGCTGGCCTGCGCGACGGGCGCGGCGGCGGACTGGCGGCCGGAGCACACCGCCCTGCTGGTCCTGGTGGTGCCGGTGGCGGCGGCGCTGCTCGCCGCCCGGCTCGGCGCGGCCCCGGCGACCCTGCCGGTGGAGGTGACCGGCGCGGTCGCCGCTCTGCTCGCCGTGGGCCTGGCGGTCTTCGATCCGCCGGTGCTGGCGCTGGTGCTGGCGCTGTGCGGGGTGGTCGCCTCGGGTACGGCGGTCCGGGCCGAGCGCCGTCCGGTCGGCTGGGCGGCCGCCGCGCTGTTCGTCCTGGCCGCCTGGGTCAGGCTCGCCGCCTGGGAGGTCACGGTCCCGGAGGCGTACACCCTCCCGGTGACCGTCCCGGCGCTGCTCGTCGGCGCCTGGCGTCGCCACCGCGTTCCGGGGACGTCGTCCTGGGCGGCGTACGGTCCGGGGCTCGCCGCCACCTTCCTGCCGAGCCTCGCCGCGGCCTGGAGCGACCCGCAGTGGACGCGCCCGCTGCTGCTGGGCGCTGCGGCCCTGGTGGTCACCCTGCTGGGCGCCCGGTACCGGCTCCAGGCGCCGCTGGTCCTCGGCGGCTCGGTGCTGGTCCTGGACGCCCTGCACGAGCTGGCCCCCTACCTGGTGCAGGTGGCCGACGCGCTCCCCCGCTGGATGCCTCCCGCGCTCGCCGGGCTCCTGCTGCTCGCCGTCGGCGCGACGTACGAGCGGCGGATCCGGGACGTCCGGCGTGCGCGGGAGACCCTCGCGAGGATGAACTGACCCCCTACGACGGCATCCGGTCGCCGAGCAGGGCCAGGTTCTCGATGGCGGCGAGGCCGTAGAGGGCGGTGTCGTTGGTGGACACCCAGGTTGCCTCGCTGCCCGGCACCAGGGCGGCGGGGCCGCTCACCTTCTCCGTCCTCCAGGGCGCCGACTCCTTGTAGCCGTCGGAGTTGTAGAACTTGTCCCAGGCGCGCCGGGCGAGCTTCTCGTCGCCGGTCTGCACGGCCGCGTACGCGTCGAGGCGCGAGTGGCCCTGGAACAGCAGCAGGTTGCCGAAGTTGGAGCCGTAGCGTGCCGCCTGTTCGGCCTTGGTGGCGTTGAAGTAACGGCAGTAGTCGAAGTACGCCTCGTTGAACTTCGGCATGTCGACCAGGTGGATGAGCTCCGCGCACAGCTCGTTGAGCCCGAAGACGGCGGAGAGGTGCGAGACGCTGACCACCGGCTTGTCGGCCACCGCGAACCTGCCCGTGTCGAGGTCGTACAGGCCGAGTCCCTGCACGAACCCGTTCGGCTGGGCGGCGATCGTCTCCATGGTCGACAGCACGCGCGCCCTGGCCTTCTCCCACTTGGGGCCCTTGCGCTCCCACTCCGTGAGCCACGCCGAGACCAGCCCGCTCCAGTCGGTGCCGAAGCCGATCGACAGGGCGTGCCGGTCGGGCGTGTAGGGCTCGGTGCGGATCTTGCGGATCGGGTCGAGGACGAGGAACGTCTCGTCGGAGTCGACGTTGGCGTGCATGAGGTCGCCGACCCGTTCGTCGGCGGTGAGGAAGTAGTAGTAACGGCGGTAGGTGGTGTTGGCGATGCGCTGCTGCTTGGCGCTGTCGGCGTAGTGCTGGACGCCGTGCCGGGTGCCGAGGCCCGCCCACTGGCCCATGTGGTAGACGTCGACCTCGCCGGTGTGCCGGGTCATCGCCTCGGCGAAGCGGAAGATGTCCGCGCGTCCGGAGCGCAGGTACGCGAACCAGAGCCAGAGGTCCGGCGACAGCTCGGAGTTGTCCCAGGCGTAACCGCCGATGTCGTACCGCCACTGGTGCCGGACCGTGTCGTACGTGTGCATGATGTCGCCGTAGTCCCAGAAGCCGTACCAGCGGCGCTGCTCCACCTGGTCCTTGTAGTAGGTGAAGAGGAAGTCGAGGTGGTCCTCGATCTTCGCCTTGGCCGGGGTGGAGCGGTCAGGTTCGGAGTACAGGCCCGGACCGAAGACCTTGGCCTTGATGAGCTGCCTGGGCGGGGCGGCGAGCTGGGGCAGCACCCGGACGGCCTCGACCTGTTCGGCGAGTCGCTCGGGGCTCGGGGTGGACTCGTTGGCCCAGAAGAGGAGTTCGGAGGTACGGGCGATCCCGTAGGGGGTGCCGAAGCCGGGCTCGTAGTCCTCGTAGGTGATGTTGAGTCCCTCGAGCTGCTCGGGGAAGGTGTCCTGGCCCATGCCGTCGTGGTAGAAGCGCAGGTCCATGGGCTGCGCCTCGGGCGACCAGAGCCAGAGGGTGACTTCGGCCTCGTCGGTGTGGGCGTCCCGGATGTCGAGCTGGGAGGGGTGGCTCTCCCAGAAGTCCCTGAGGCCGAACGAGAAGCCGCCGCTCACCCCTCCGACGTACCCGAAACCGGAGGCCCGCCGGCCGCCGCCGGCGGCGATCCAGCCGTGGCCCTTCTTGGTGCGCTTGCGCAGGGTGAAGCCGTCGGCGGAGAGCTGGGAGAGCGTGTAGTCGCCCCACTCGGGGATGTACTGGAGGCGGGTGGTGACGCGCTGGTCCCAGGTGGACGGGTCGGGCAGCTTCGCGCCGGCGTACTGGGCGGCCTGGACGGCCGCGCCCGGGTCGCGGCGCAGGCCGGTGATGCCCTTGACCGCCTCGCGCAGCAGACCGGTGCCCTCGCCGCCGATGCGGATGTGCCGGTCGTAGGACTCGTCGCGCATCGGCACGGAGAAGCGGACGCCGAGGCCCCGGATGAAGTCGCCGCTCGCCCTGCCCGGCTCCTGCTTCCCGTCGTAGGTGATGGTGTGCACCATGCGGAAGGAGTCGGCGCCCGCGTAGAAGTAGAGGCGGATGGAGAACGGCAGCCAGCTGCGGCTCCCCTTGCGGTGCTTGCCGTCGATCCGGACGACCGCGCGGACCGGGCCCTCCTGCTCGACGGCGACCGTGGAGATCACGCCGTCGAAGCGCTCGGTCCTGACCGTGCCCTGGTCCTCGTCCTCGATCTCGGGCTGGCGGATCAGGACCAGACGGCCGTTGCGGGCGATCTCGGTGGAGCCGCGGGTGACGGACTTGATGATCGTCGCGCCGGACTTGCCGATCTTCGCCGTGATGACACCGGTCGACACCTCGACGGTGCCGCCGCTGTTCCTCACGGTGACCTTCTTGGCGGGCGCGGCGGGTGTCCCGGCGGTGAGGGTGAGCTTGCCGTCGCCCGAACTCACGGCGTGAGCGGTCCACTTCAGGGAGCCGTCCGGCCAGTAGGCGATGGGCCAGGACTGCACGGGTACGGCCTTGCCCTCGGCGTCCGCCAGCGCGAAGGTCTGGTCCTCCTGGTGGAGGCCCATCGGCCAGGGCACGCCGAGCGTGGATCCGGGGGCGGCACCGAGGCCGCCGTCCTCGAGCCAGTCGAGGGTCACCGGCTGCGCGTCCGCGGTCTCGGGGCTCTGCGCGGCCTGTGCGTCCTTGCTCCCCAGGGCCCAGCTGAGCTGGGCGGCGGCTCCGGCGACGGCCGCCGCCTTGAGGAGGGACCTGCGGGGGATGGGAGACATGGTTCAGCCTGTCCTTTCCGTTCGGGACCAGGTTGCCAGGGGCATGACAGAGGAAGGTGCGGCGCCCGGAGGCGCCGGTCTCGTGGGACTCACCGGTTGCGGTGGCGCTCCTCGACGGCGACGGCCGCCGCCGCGACCGCCCCCAGCACGGGGGCCGCCAGCGGCGCCACGAACCACCCGGACAGGGCGACCACGGCCAGCCCGGCGGTGAGCAGGAAGGACCCCGCGGGGTCCAGCACGGTACGGCGGCCGGCCCGCGCGAGCAGCGCGCGCCAGGAGTCGTCCGGGGTCCAGACCGCGGCCGCGCGCATGACGGCGACCACGGCACCGATCAGTGCGAACAGGCCCACGGCCCCGACGAGCGGCCCGCCGGGTATCCCGGCCCGCGCTGCCTGGACGTCGACCCAGGCCACGGCCACCGCCGCCCACCCGGCGAGCCCGACGACCCACCCGCCGCGCACGGCCGCCCGGAAGTCGGCGACGAACTCCCGCCATCCGCCCCCCTGGTGGCCGGTGCGACGGCGCAGGTGCCGGGCCCCGGCGGCGAAGGCGGCCGGAGCGGTCACCACCCCGAGCGAGGCGACGGTGATCCACACGCCGGTGAGCAGGCACTCGGCGAACACGCCGAACCGCTCGGCGAGGACGGACTCCTTACGCGTCTTCGCGCGCGCTTCGGCCATGGCCGGCCCCCTCAGCCCTTGAGTCCGGAGGTCGCCATACCGTCGATCAGGTACCGCTGGAAGGCGAGGAAGAACAGCAGCACCGGCAACAGCGCGACCAGCGACATGGCGATCAGCCCGCCATAGTTGGCGGCCACGCCGTCGGAGTCGCGGAACATCATCATGCCGAGGGAGACGGTGTACTTGCCGGGCTCGTTGAGGTAGATCAGCGGGCCCATGAAGTCGTTCCAGGCGTTGATGAAGGTGAAGATCGCGCTGGTGATGAGCGCGGGACGGCACAGCGGCATCACGATCGACCAGTAGATCCGCAGGTGCCCGCAGCCGTCGATGCGGGCGGCCTCGTCCAGTTCCTTCGGCAGGTTCCGCATGAACTGCACCATGAGGAAGACGAAGAACGCCTCCGTCGCCAGGTACTTGCCGATGAGCAGCGGGACGTAGGTGTTGATCATCTCCAGCTTCTGGAACATCACGTACTGCGGGATGAGCAGCACGTGGTACGGCAGCAGCAAGGTGCCGATCATCAGGGAGAACATCAGGTTCCGGCCCGCGAACCGGACCTTGGCGAAGGCGTACGCCGTCAGCGAGCAGGAGATCAGGATGCCGGCGACCGAGCCGAGGGAGTAGATCAGGGAGTTCTGGAAGAACGTCCAGATCGAGATGTCGGCGATGCCGTCGGCGAGACCCCTGAAGTTGTCCAGGATGGGGGCGGTCGGGAAGAGGTCCAGGCTGTTGATGATGTCCTTGCTGGGCTTGAACGAAGCGCCGAGGACCCACAGGACGGGGTAGAGCACCACCGCGAGGACCAGCAGGGAGCCGATGTGCCAGGCGAGCGAGCCGGTGCGCTTGCGGCCGAGGCCGTTCGACCGCCGGGCGGTCGGCGTGGCGGGGGTGGTGGCGCTCATCGGGCGTCCTCCTCGTAGTGCACCCACTTCTTCTGCGACCAGAAGAGGACGGCCGTGACCAGGGCCACGGCGAGCAGCAGCATCCAGGCCATCGCGGAGGCGAAGCCCATCTGCGCGTTCTTGAAGCCCTGCTGGTACAGGTAGCAGGTGTAGACGAGCGTGGCGTCGGCCGGCCCGCAGTACGTGTTGGAGACGACGTAGGCGGAGCCGAAGATCTGGAAGGAGTGGATGGTCTCCAGCAGGACGTTGAAGAACAGCACCGGTGAGATCATCGGCAGGGTGATGTTCCAGAACCGGCGGAAGGGTCCGGCGCCGTCCATCTCGGCGGCCTCGTACAGCTCCCTCGGCACCTGTTTGAGACCGGCCAGGAAGATGACCATCGGCGCGCCGAACTGCCACACGGTCAGGGCGACCAGGCAGTAGAGGATCCAGTCGGGGTCACCGACCCAGCCGCCGCTGTGGACGCCGAGGAAGGACATCGCCCGGTCCACGATGGCGTCGTCGGAGAAGATCGAGCGCCAGACGAAGGCGACGGAGACACTCGCGCCGATCAGCGAGGGGGCGTAGAAGGCGGCCCGGTAGAAGGCCTGTCCCCGCCGGCTCTGCGCGAGCAGCAGGGCGACGCCGAGTGCGAGCAGCAGCTTCAGCGGTGTGCCGATGACCACGTACTTCGCCGTCACCTCGACCGACTTCTGCCAGCGCGGATCGTCGAACATCTTGGTGAAGTTGTCGAAGCCGATCCATCGCGGGCTGTTGAAGAGGTTGTAGTCGGTGAAGGCGAAGTACAGGGAGGCCGCCATCGGGCCCGCGGTCAGCAGCAGGAAGCCTGCGATCCACGGGGACATGAAGAGGTACCCGGCGAGGTTCTCGCGGCGGCCCCGCCGCCTGACGGCGGCGGGGCCGGCGGAGCGGGCCGCGCGGGTGTCGAGCGGAGACTCCTTGACGAGCGTCACAGTGGTTCCCATCAGGCTTGGAAAGCGGCCTCGGACTCGTCGAAGAACATCTTCACCGCGTCGGCGACCTTCAGCTTGCCGAGGCTCATGTCACCGGCGATGCGCAGGAAGGCGGACTCGGAGGTGTCGGCGCCGGAGGGGTGCGGGGTGATCTTGCCGAGCAGGCCCGCCTTGGCCGTGTCCTCCTCGTACTTCGCGATCTCCTTGCCGACGGCGTCGCTCGGCCGGTACGCCTCGTACTGCTCGGTGCTGGCGAGGATGCCGCGGTCGTAGCCCATGATCTTGCCGACCTCGGGGTCGTGGACCATGAAGTTGATGAACTGGGCCACCTCCTTCGGGTGCTGGGTGCGCGCTGAGGCGCTCAGCATCAGGGAGGCGAGGTACTGGCCGGTGTTCTTGCCGTCCGTGGTGGGGATCGGCGCGAGACCGTACTCGCTGGCACCCTCCGCGGTGTAGCGGACGGTGAAGTTGTCCCAGGTGAACTCCGAGGCACCGTGCACGGCCGTGACGGAGGACTTCGGGCGGTCCTGTGCGACGACCTTCGGGTCGGTGATGATCCCGGCCTTGACCCGGTTGTAGGCGTCCGTCCACCACTCCGTCAGGTCGGCCTTGTCGAAGCCGAGTCCATCCTTGGTGAAGAACGCCTTGCCGTTCTGACGGAGGTACAGGTCGTAGAGGTACATGATGCTGAAGTAGCCGGTGTCACCCGGGATCTTCGTCTTGTCGTAGATGGTCTTCAGGGCCTTGAAGTACTCGTCCCAGGTCCAGCCGTTCTCCGGGGTGACGCCGGCCTGCCGGAAGACCTTCTTGTCGATGACCAGCGCCATGGTGTTGGACCCGACGGGAATGCCGAGCTGCTTGCCGTCCACCTCGCCGACCGAGGCGACGCCCTCGCGGAAGTTGTCGAGACTCAGGTTCCCCGCGTCGATCTGCGACTTGAGGTCGAGAAGGATGCCGCGCTTGTCGTACTTCCGAAGAAATCCCACGGCGTTCTGGAATACGTCCGGCGGATTTCCGCCCGCGGCCTGTGTCTGGAACTTCTCCCAGAAAGCGACGTAGTCCTGGAAGTCCGTCTTCACCTTGATCTTCGGGTACTTCTTCTCGAACAGCGCGATGGACTGGTTGATCCTCTTCGCCCGCTCGTCCGCGCCCCACCAGGAGTAACGGATCGTCACCGTCCCGTCGGCGGAGGTACCGCCGTTCCCGCCACAGCCGGTCGTGGCGGCCAGCCCCAGCGTGGCTGCGGTGGCCCCGGCCGCCTTCAGGATCGTCCGTCTCTCAACATTCCTGCTGGTTCCCACAGTCGGGCCCTCCCCGCGGCGTCGTCGCCGCCGCTGCATGAATCGTTTCAAGAAAGCGCTTGCTGGCACAAGGTACGAGGGGGTTGAGAGAGCGTCAATGATTCGGACAGGAATTTCTTACCGCGGCAGTGAGGCGAGTTGGCGGGGCGTCAGGTGGGGACACGGGGTCTGACGCGGTGAACTCGCAGGTGAGAGACGGTTGTTCGCGGTTCCGGACGCGAGGAGCGGGGCGTGGGCGAGGGGAAGCGGGGGGCTCGGATTCGGCTGGGGCCGGCGGAGTGGCAGCCGGCGTTCCGGAAGCGGGGCGCCGAGGAAGTGGTCGCCACGGCGTGGGCTCGGCCCGGGGCGCGTCCGCGCGTGCTCACGAAGCCCAGGAGGCGGCTGCGGCTCCGTCGGCCCCGGCCCCATGGTGGGGCCAGGGAGTGTGGCATGGGGTGGGCGCGCGCGACTGGAGGCGGGGGCTGACCGGACGGGCCGGGCCCGGGCCGCCTACGCGCGGTCCCGGGCCCGCCCGCACAAGCGCCCGCCATGCGTGCGGAGACACGCGCCCCTCCGGCGGCCCTGTGAACCGCCCTCGCGGCCTCAGACCGCCTCCGACGAGGGCGAACGGCACACGGGAGCCGGTGAGCCGCGCCTCTGCGCACCAGGCTGCGGGAAGGCGCGGGGCGTGGGAATGGGGCTGGAGCAGGGGGCGACCGGCTGGGTCCGGGCCGGCTGAGCGGGGGGCCGGACGCAGCCGGGCTCGGGCCGACTGCGACGCACGTCAGCGAGGCACACCCGGCCGACAGGGGCGAGTCGGGCCGGGCCGGTCGCGGCGGGGGCGCTGCCTCCACCAGGATCGGCGAGCGCGCCGCACATCAGCAAGGCCGGCTCGCCTGTCGGAGCGGGCCGGCCGGGCCGGTCGCGGCGGGGTGGGTTCCCCCTCGGTGAGGTCCGGCGACCGCGCACACCGGCAAGGCGCGCTCGGATGCGTCAGGCCGGGGGGTAGGGGCGCACGGACGCGTGTACGTGCTGCACGCCCGCTCGCGCGCCCACCGCCCCCCACACGCTCGACGGCGGCCCGTCTGCATGATCGCAGACGGGCCGCCGTTCCGGGTGGGCGATACTGGGTTCGAACCAGTGACCTCTTCGGTGTGAACGAAGCGCTCTCCCACTGAGCTAATCGCCCGGACGCAGGAAGAACATTACCCCATGTCAGGGGGTACCTGTGACCATCGTCGGCCTGCTCCCACGCCGCTGCCGCCGCTCACTGGTCCTTGATCTTCCACGGCATCACGATGCCGAACTTCCACAGGTAGATGCCCACGATGACGCCGATGATCACGAGGCCGATCGACGTCAGGATGATGTTGCGGCGCCGCACCTTGGGGTCCAGCGCCCGCTGGGCCGCCTCGGTGACCTTGCGCTTGGTCCAGCGCAGCACCAGTTGGGCCCAGACGAACTCGGTCGCCCAGATCGCCATGCCGCCGAAGATCACGACCCAGCCGGGTCCCGGCAGCGGCAGCATGATGATGCCGGCCACGACCACCGCGAGGCCGACGATGAAGATCCCTACCTGCCAGCTCAAGTGCAGTATGCGGCGAGCCTTGACGAACTCCGGAGCCCGGGATCCGAGACCCTGTTCCCGCTGCTCCGCCGCCTCGCCCGTCCTCGCGTCGTCCCGCGCCATGGCTACCTCGCCCGGCTCGTCACTCCCCGTATTCATACGGCCAAACCCTACCCGAGAGATTCCGGTCACCGTAATGGTGGTACCTGGCGAACACTCCCTCCGCCGGAAGAGTTACGTAAACGCACGCAAAACACGCAGAGGGGTTTACAACGGCACCGTAGGTGGCATGTCGATTTCGCCGACGTGCGAATCCCCGAGCGCACACTGAGCGAAAGGCCCTGGCGCTTATGAACACCACGGTCAGCTGCGAGCTGCACCTGCGCCTCGTTGTGTCGAGCGAGTCCTCCCTGCCTGTCCCCGCAGGCCTGCGGTACGACACGGCCGACCCCTACGCCGTGCACGCCACCTTCCACACCGGAGCCGAGGAGACCGTCGAGTGGGTGTTCGCCCGCGACCTCCTCGCGGAGGGCCTGCACCGGCCCACCGGCACCGGCGACGTCCGCGTCTGGCCGTCGCGCAGCCATGGTCAGGGCGTCGTCTGCATCGCCCTGAGCTCCCCCGAGGGGGAGGCTCTGCTCGAGGCCCCGGCGCGGGCCCTGGAATCCTTCCTGAAGCGGACGGACGCGGCGGTGCCCCCGGGCACCGAGCACCGACACTTCGACCTCGATCAGGAGCTCTCGCACATCCTGGCGGAAAGCTAGGAGGGGCTCCCACTGAACAGCCCGGCGCCGTCCACTCGGGGAGACGGCTCGGGCCAGGACAACCGCATAGGGCAAGCGTCGGCGCCGTGCCACGGACCATCGTGGTGCGGCGCCGACGTGCTTCCGGAGCACGCCGACGCCCTCCCCCGGCACGCCCCCGGCGGGGCTCTTCGGCGCCGTGACACGAGCGGGCCCCGCGATTGCGGGGCGGCTGCGACAAACCGCCCCGTGGCTTGACGGCCCGGTACGACTACCATCGGCCAGCATCGGCGGGCGTCCGCCCGACCCCCCAGGCCAGGGAGCGAAACGTGCTGATCACCCACGACACCCGGTGCGCGCTCGATGCCGTGGTGGATCTGGTGAACACCGCACCGGAGGACGACACCACCCCGGACGCACTGCCCGACGTCGCCGCTCTCGCGGATTTCGTACAGAAGCACGAAATCAGCGACGTCGGTGTGCTCTCGGAGTTCGACCTGTCCGCGGTGCGCAAGGTCCGCGGGCGGTTCGCGCGGATCTTCGCGGCGCCGGACCCCCGCGCCGCCGCCGGACTGATCAACGAGCTGATCGCCGCCGCCGGCACCACACCCCGGCTCACCGACCACGACGGCTACGACTGGCATGTGCACTACTTCGCGCCCGGTGCCTCCGTCGCGGACCATCTGGCGGCGGACTGCGGGATGGCGCTGGCCTTCTTCGTGGTCGCCGGTGAGCAGGAGCGTCTGCGGCGCTGCGAGGCCCCGGACTGCCGACGCGCCTTCGTCGACCTCTCCCGCAACCGGTCCCGCCGCTACTGCGACAGCCGTACCTGCGGCAACCGTCTGCACGTGGCCGCCTACCGGGCGCGTCGCAAGGAGGCCGCGGGCTGAGGGGTCCTTGCAGGATGAGCGCGGCCGCGTGGTCCTGTGCCGTGCATCGCAAGGCGCTGGAGAGCTCTGGTAGCGGAGCTACAGGGCTGTACGGCAACGCGGCCGAGCTGGACCCGGGCTGTACGGCAGCGCGGCGAGGTGCGATACCGGGCCGCACGGCCCAGGTGTGCACAGTGCGAGGGCCCGCCCCGGTCGGGGGTGTGCCGACGCGGCCCCGGCGGGTGGCGCCGGGAAACCGCGGGTAGAGCTCAGAGCAGCAGCAGGTCGTGCAGCGCGGCCGTGAGCAGCAGACACCCGATCACCGCAAGGAAGATCATCAGCGGTGGCTGGGAAAGGGCGAAAAGGCACCCGCGCGGCTCGTCCTGCTTCGGCGCGGCGTCGCTCTGTGTCGTGTCCAGCATCTCGCGGGCGATGATGACGCAGGTTACGGGGGTCACGCGATGCACACCCCGGTTTGAGCGGGTGTACGCCGAATTCCGCGGGGTCGGCTTCCGGCCGTGATCATTTCCGCGCGTGTGCAGCCCGACTGTGTCGTTTCCCCGCGACGACCGTCTCGTGCGGGCGGTTCGCCCTGCGGCGCGCACGGGAGATGCCGCTCCGGCGCGGGTGCGGGGCAGTCCGGTCAGCGCGGTGCCGCCGCACCGGTGCCGGTACGGCGCCATCTCATATGCCGTGCTTCTTCAGGATGGCCTCGATGTCGCTGAAGTCCTCGGAGGGGGCGGCGCCGGGAGCGCCGGAGGGGCGGGCGGCCGGGCGGGAGCTCTGGCCGAGGGCGGGCGCCGAGGCGGTGGGGCCCGCGGAGGCCTGCGCGGCGCGGGCCGCGGCCCTGCGCTCCCTGCGGGTGCCGCCGCGGCGGCGCTCCACCACGCGCGTGGTGGCGAAGAGCGCCCAGGCCAGGCCGAGCACGACGAAACCGGCCCACGCCGTGGGACTGAAGGCCGTGTCGGCGACCCATTCGACGACGCCGGTCATCACCAGGCCGAGCGGGACCAGGGCATAGGCCGCGATGCGGGTGGCGGCCAGGAAACGCTTGCGCCAAGCCGTGACGGCTGCCACACCCAGGCCGGCCGCGGCGACGGCGGAACAGACGGTCTCGGCAATCATCCGGTCCTCCAGACGCGGCACACTCGGGCACAAGGTCGGATCGGCGCGGCACCCCGGCACGGCGGCGCCTCGTCCCTTCCATCGTGCACCTCCGCCCCGCTCCCGGGCCACGTTCCGGCCCGGACATCAGGGACATCTCCGGGTCAGCTCGTTCACAGGTGCCGGCCGCCACATCCCCCGGACCCGCAGTCGAGGTCGTCCGTAGCCGAGCACGACGAGCGGCCCGGATCGGGGCGGCGGGCATTCCGGATCAAGGCGTCGGGCCCAGTGGGCGGCCAGGGACAAGGCGACGGCGCTACACGCAGCACGCGGCCAGGGCGACGCACGGCACACGCAGCCCAGGGCAAGGCGACGCACGGCACACGCGGCCAGGCACAGGGCGGCGGGCGCCACGGGCGGACCCGTTCTGAACGCCGGCGCGCTGCGGTGGTCCGAAGGGGCGCGGCGCCCGGTCCGGATTGGGGCGGTGGGGCGTGGGCTGGAAGACTGGGGACATGAGCGACTCCTCCCCGGTCCCCTCCACCTCCCCCATCCCTGCCTCCGTCGTCCTCGACGTCTGGTGCGAACTGCAGTGCCCGGACTGCCGCGGCGCCCTCGACGACCTGCGGGCCCTGCGCGAGCGCTACGGCGACCGACTGGAGCTGCGGCTGCGGCACTTCCCGTTGGAGAAGCACAAGCATGCCTTCGCCGCCGCCCAGGCAGCCGAGGAAGCCCTGGAGCAGGGGCAGGGCTGGCGGTACGTGGAGGCGGTGCTGGGGCGGGTCGAGGAGCTCGACCGTCAGGGAGAACCCTTCCTGGTCGAGGTCGCCGGCGAACTGGGACTGGACGCGGAGGAGTTCGACACCGCGCTCGTCGACGGCCGGCACATCCTGATCGTGGACGCCGACCAGGCCGAGGGCAAGGCGATCGGCGTCACCGGCACCCCGACCTATGTCATCGGCGGCGAGCGGCTCGACGGCGGCAAGAGCCAGGAGGGGCTGCGCGCCCGGATCGAGGAGATCGCCGACCGGCTGCTGGCCGAGCAGAACTGACACCGACCGCGGCCGGCCCGGTGCAGGGCCGACGCCGACCACGGACGAGGCAGATCCCGCTCGGAGCCATTCCCGCTCGAAGCCGTCGGGTACCGCTCGGAGCCACCACGTACCGCTCAGAGCAAGTACTTGTACAGGGTGTGCGCCACCGGCACATACCCCAGGGACGCGTAGAGCCGCTCGGCCGGGGTGTTGCCGTCGAAGACGTTGAGGCCGATGAGGCGTTTGCCGGCGGCGATCGCCTGCGCCTCGGCCAGCAGCATCAGGGAGCGGCCGTGGCCCTGCCCGCGGAAGGCCTCGTCCGTCTCGACGTCGAACACGAACGCCCTGTCGTCGGTGAACGCCGTCCACAGGGTGCCCACTCGGGTGCCGTGCTGCTCCAGAACGCTGAACAGCATGTTCTCAGTCGCCGGCCCGTTCGGCGACAGCACCTCGTGGTCCTTCCGCGACTTGGCCCACGCCTGTTCCGCGGGAACCCCGCGGTCGATCCAGTCCTGTGCGTAGCCGGCGATGCCCCGATCGAGCCACGTCCCGTACTCGGCCAGGGTCATGGCCCTGGCGCGGCTGCCGGCGGGCAGTGCGGGCGGAGTGTCGCCGAGGGGTTTCTCCATGCCGTGGTTGCGGGGCACGTACCCGAGGGCCGCCGCCAGCCGCAGCGCGGGCCCGGCGTCGGCGGGGATCCGGATCTCGATCCGCCGGCAGCCCCAGCCGCGGACCACCTCCTCGGCGGCGAGCGCGGCCACCGTGCCGCGGCCGCGCCCCCGGCCGGGCTCCTCGATGCGCAGGTCGTCGATCCGGGCGACGCCGGGTCCGAAGACGGGGTGCGTCGAGAGCCGCACCACTCCGACGGGGCGGCCGTTCACGCACACCTGGAAGTGACGGGACAGCGCCCCGTCGGTGTCCCGCTGGAGCGGCTCGGTCGGCCGCAGGGTCGTGGTCATCAACGGTGTTCTACCCGCTGCGGCGGTCTGGGTCAGCCCCTGTCCGGGCCCGGGGCCGAGCGTCACGGATCGAGGTCGTCGCCGGCCCGCTCGTCGAAGATCCGCATGGCCTTGGCGGTCACCGGCCCGACCGTGCCGGGAAGTTCACGGTCGTCGACGCGGTGCACGGCCTGCACGTCCCGCAGGGTGGAAGTGAGGAAGACCTCGTCGGCGCTCTCGAGCACGTCGAGGGGCAGGTCGGTCTCCTTGGCGCCCGTCCACTCGACCGCGAGGGCGCGCGTGATGCCGGCGAGGCAGCCGGAGGCGAGCGGCGGGGTGTGGATCTCGCCGTCCAGGACGACGAAGACGTTCGACCCGGTTCCCTCGCAGAGCTGCCCGACCGTGTTGCCGAACAGCGCCTCGGACGCCCCGTGCCGGTGCGCGCGGGCCAGGGCGACGACGTTCTCGGCGTACGAGGTGGTCTTCAGGCCGGTGAGCGCGCCGCGTTCGTTGCGAGTCCAGGGGACCGTGACGACGGCGGTGGAGTCGGGGCGGCGGCTGGTCTCGCCGAGGGCGACGACCAGGGTCGGGCCGTGCTCGCCGCGGTCGGAGCCGAGCGGGCCGTGGCCGCCGGTGTAGGTGATGCGCAGACGGCCGAGCGGCATCGGGTTGGCCTCGAGGACGGCGTCGCACGCGCGGCGCACCTCGTCGAGGTCGGGGTCGGGCAGGCCGAGGCCGCGCGCGGAGCGGGTCAGCCGGTCGAGATGGCGGGTCAGCGCGAACGTGCGGCCCTCCACCGCCTTCACGGTCTCGAAGATGCCGTCGCCCACGGTCAGCCCGTGGTCGAAGACGGAGACACGGGCGGAGTCCATGTCCCGCAGACCGCCGTCGAGCCAGATCTTCACTTCAGGGTCCCTCCATCCACCTCGTACGCCCCCGACGCTACCGCGAGCAGCCGGGACGCCTTCAGTTCGGTCTCCCGCCACTCCGCCTCGGGGTCCGAGCCCCAGGTGATGCCGGCTCCGGTGCCGAAGCGCAGCACGCGGTCCGCGCGGTCGATCCAGAAGGTCCGGATGCCGACGGCCAGCTCGCCGACGCCCCGGTCGGCGTCCACCCAGCCGACGCCGCCGCAGTACGGGCCGCGGGGCGCGGTCTCGAGCGCGTCGATGATCCGCAGCGCGCTGGACTTGGGCGCTCCGGTGACCGAGCCGGGCGGGAAGGCGGCGTCGAGGAGGTCCGGCCACCCGGCGCCCTCGCGCAGTTCACCGCGCACGGTCGACACGAGGTGCACCAGCCCCGGGTGCTTCTCGACGGCGCACAGATCGGGGACGCTCACGCTGCCCGTCGTGCAGACCCGCCCCAGGTCGTTGCGGACCAGGTCCACGATCATCACGTTCTCGGCGTAGTCCTTCTCGAGCAGGTCGGCCTCGGTGCGGCCGGTGCCCTTGATCGGGCCGGACTCGACGGTCCGTCCGTCCCGGCGCAGGAACAGTTCGGGGGACGCGGTGGCCACCTCCACCCCGTGCCCCGGCAGGCGAATCGTTCCCGCGTAGGGTGCCGGGTTGCCGCGGGCCAGCAGAGCCGTCAGCGCGTCCACGTCGGCGTCGGGCTCGACGGGTGCGGACAGCACGCGGCAGAGGTTGGCCTGGTAGACCTCGCCGGCCGCGATGTGCTCCCGGATGCGGCGCACCCCGGCCGTGTAGGCGGCGCGGTCCAGGGACGAGGTCCACTCGCCGGCCGCCGGCCCGCGCCACTCCCCCGGCACGGGCGCGGCCACGGGCCGCAGCCGTACGTCGGCGAAGCGTGCGCAGACCAGGCGGCCCTCGAAGTCGGCGGTCACCGCCCAGAAACCGGTGGAGTCCAGGGCGGCGGGGTCGTCGGTGACGTCGAGAAGGCCGGTGGCGACACGGTCACCGAAGCGGGCGAGGGGAGGGAGGTCGAGCACGGTGTCGAGTCTAGGGTGGGTGTCCCGGGCGTGGCCCGGGGATGTCCCGGCGGGGGCCTGAGCAGGTCTTCGACGGGACGCAGCGCAGCACGCTGCACAAACGCGTTTTTGTACTGGCCCAGGAATCCGCTAGAGTTCAACACGTCGCCGGGACGCGCAAGCCGACCGAAACGACATGCGGACGTAGCTCAGTTGGTAGAGCGCAACCTTGCCAAGGTTGAGGTCGCGAGTTCGAGCCTCGTCGTCCGCTCGCAGGAAGTAGGGTTCTTCCGGATCCCCTACACTCCTGGTGGAGTGGCCGAGAGGCGAGGCAACGGCCTGCAAAGCCGTCTACACGGGTTCAAATCCCGTCTCCACCTCCAAGGACGATTAGCTCAGCGGGAGAGCGCTTCCCTGACACGGAAGAGGTCACTGGTTCAATCCCAGTATCGTCCACTGGATCTTCGGATCCCCGCGCGATTAGCTCAGCGGGAGAGCGCTTCCCTGACACGGAAGAGGTCACTGGTTCAATCCCAGTATCGCGCACGACCTGTGACTCCTCGGTCACAGCCCCACGGACGATTAGCTCAGCGGGAGAGCGCTTCCCTGACACGGAAGAGGTCACTGGTTCAATCCCAGTATCGTCCACGCACCGGAGCCCCCGGCCGCCTCTGCGGTCGGGGGCTTCTCCGTGTACGGGTCAGCTGGAGAAGAGCATGTGGCCGAAGCTCTTGTGGCGCTTGCCGTGACCGTAGTGACCGCCGTGGCCGCCGTGCGGGGCGCCCCAGGCCGGAGCGGGCGGGGCGGGGTAGGCCTGCGGGGCGGGCGGGGGCGGGGCCGGCTGGGACCACTGGGACTCCAGGCGGGTCAGCGCCTCCAGCTCGCCGTAGTCGAGGAAGATCCCCCGGCAGTTGCTGCACTGCTCGATCTGGACGCCGTTGCGGTTGTAGGTGTGCATCGGAGCGTGACACTTCGGACACTGCATGATTCGGCTCAACTCCTCGCCGGTCGGTCCTGCTTCGCGTATCGCCAGGACAGACTCTGTCCGGCCGCGGTCGGTTGCACACTACTTGGCGGAGCTTGGTACCAACTGCGCGGGTACGGAGGCCATTCGGGTACAGGCGTCCACGAGGCACCGTTCGACCTCGTCCAGCGGCCGGCCCCGGGCGTGCGCCTTCGTCAGGGCGCGGGCGGCCGTCTGGACGGTGAGGGCGCGGGCGGGGACGTCGAGGGCGGGCCAGGGGTCGCCGTCGGCGGGGACGGCCGGACCGGACGCCGCGCGGTAGGCGGCGAGGAAACGGGTCCACTCGTCGGGCGGGAGCAGGCCGCAGGCGTACCAGGCGGCGGGTCGGGCGAGGTCCCAGGCCGGTACGCCGACACCGAGGTCGTCGACGTCGATGAGCCGCCAGGGGCCGTCGGGGGCGGGGTGGCGGACGAGCTGACCGAGGTGGAGGTCGCCGTGGCACAGGGTGCCGGTGTCGGGCATGGGGGCTTCGGCGCGGGCCCAGGCGGGCAGCGTGGCCCAGGCCCGCAGGACGGCGTCGACGGCGGGGCGCGGACCGGCCCCCCGGAGCCGGGCCACGGCATGGGCGGCCTTGGCGGGTCCCCGCATCGGCGGCAGCGGCGCCGGGACCTGTGCGCAATGAAGACGGGCGAGGAGGGCGCCCGCCGCCTCCCACGGGGCGGCGTCCGGGTCGTCGGGGTCCACGGGCGCGCCGTACGGCCAGAACGTGACGAGCCGGCCGTGGAGCGGCGCCGGGATCGGGGAGAGGGGGGCGAGGAGCACGTCGGGGAGGTGGGCCGCGGCGGAGAGGCGGGGGGTCAGGTCGGCGGGGGCGGTGCCGGGGGCGTGGGCCTTGGCGACGGTGCCGGCGTGACGGACGACGGTGGCGTCAGGACGGTCGGCGAGCGTGGCGGCGCCGCAGGGGCAGGGCGACGGGAGCGCGTGGGCCCGGTCCGTGGCCCGGCGGGTGAGCTCGGCGAGGAGGGGGACGGGGGACATGGGGCTCCCTGGGGTGTGCGGCGCGCTGAGTGCGAGGGTACGGCCGCAACCGACGAGCGCCGGCCGGCCCGGCGCGGAACTGCGCGACCAGCCGCCGCGCGCCCCGCCGTCGGCCTTCTCGGGGCAGAGCAATGCCGGCGCAGCTCCCCAGCTGCGCCGGCATCTGTGCCGTCCGCCGCACCCCCGTCCCCACGGGGTTTCATATGGGTGGATGTCCCCGCCCGGACCGCTCTTCCGGGCCTGGGGTCGCCGCTCAGCGCCCCAGCATCACGCCCACGGACGACGCCTGTGTGGCCACCGTCTCCCAGCCGTCGAAGACGACGAGGAGCAGGGCCGCCAGGGGAAGGGCCATGAGGGTCGCCACCAGCGGGTGGCGACGGCCGGTACGGCGGGGGCGCCGCGTGCGTCCCTGGATGCGGATCGGTGTCCGCGGTGCCGTGAAGGCCATGGTCCCTCTCCTGACCGTGCTCGGTTGTGGTTGGCAGCGGCGGATGTCTGACCTCGGGGGACGAGTGCTGCACCCGCCGCTTGACCTCAAATCTAGGCTCCCGGCCCTCCCCGGTCGTCATGCCCTCGTACCGATTGGCGGGCCTCCCGGAGGATGATCCGTGACCTGCGGCGTACTCCCCTGGGTGGAGACGGCGCCCCCGCTCTCGGGGTCATCCCGGAGGGGGCCGCCCGATCGTGCCCGGTTTACCCGGGCGGTCCTCGCACGAGCTCGTGACTTCGCTCACTTCCGGTGCCCCTCGGTGGGCCTGCCGCGTCACCCGGCGGAGCTCCGCCGCGGCCGCCGCGCCGTACGTCCGTGCCGTGTCCACGGCGGCGAGGGCGGCCGCCGCCGCCTCGCGCCCCGTCCCTCCAATCCACCTGTCATAAAAGGTGGTTGAGGTCACAGAGGTGGCAAAGCGCGCTTGGGCGCAGGCTCCCTGACCACCCCTCATCTCCGTCGTCCGGCCCTGACAATCGATCGGGGCGAGAGGGCGCGGCCTCTGCGCGCGAACGGCCGTGGAAACGTAAGCTGTGCCACGTCACACGGACCGGGCAGCGGGGATGAACATGGCGATGATGCGCCTGAGGCGCGAGGACCCGCGCGTCGTCGGCTCGTTCAAGCTTCACCGACGGCTCGGCGCGGGCGGGATGGGTGTCGTCTACCTGGGCTCCGACAAGAAGGGGCAGCGGGTCGCGCTGAAGGTGATCCGGCCGGACCTGGCGGAGGACCAGGAGTTCCGGTCGCGGTTCGCGCGTGAGGTGTCGGCCGCGCGGCGGATCAGGGGCGGCTGCACCGCCCGGCTGGTCGCGGCGGACCTGGACGCCGACCGGCCGTGGTTCGCGACGCAGTACGTTCCGGGGCCCTCCCTGCACGACAAGGTCGTCGACGAGGGGCCCCTCGGGGCGGCCGAGCTCGCGGCGATCGGGGCGGCGCTGTCGGAAGGGCTCGTCGCGGTCCACGAGGCCGGGGTGGTGCACCGGGACCTGAAGCCGTCGAACATCCTGCTCTCGCCCAAGGGGCCGCGGATCATCGACTTCGGGATCGCGTGGGCGACGGGCGCCTCGACGCTGACGCATGTCGGTACGGCCGTCGGCTCCCCCGGCTTCCTGGCGCCGGAGCAGGTGCGCGGGGCGATGGTCACCCCCGCCACCGACGTGTTCTCGCTCGGCGCCACCCTCGCCTACGCCTCGACCGCCGACTCCCCCTTCGGGCACGGCAGTTCCGAGGTGATGCTGTACCGCGTGGTGCACGAGGAGCCGCAGCTGCACGGTGTGCCGGACGCGCTGGCACCGCTGGTCCGGGCGTGCCTCGCCAAGGACCCCGAAGAGCGGCCCAGCACCCTCGACCTGTCGCTGCGGCTGAAGGAGATCGCGGCCCGCGAGGCCCAGGGTCTCGCCGACCTGCGGCCGCCCGTACCACGGGCCGGTGAGGCGGACCGGCCGACCGGGCGGCTGGCCGACCCCGGGTACGGGGAGCGCACCCTGCGGCAGCCGGGCACCCCGCCGCGCGGTGGGGTGCCGTCCTCGCGCGGGTCCGTTCCCCCGCGGGGCGGGGTTCCCTCCCGGGGCGGGAGCGGCGGCCGCCCCAGCGGTGCCCCGTCGTCGCGGACCGGGGGCCGGCCCACTCCGGCGGGCCGCAACACGCCCGCCGGCCGCAACACGCCCTCGGGCCGGGGCGCCCGCCCGGGCGGCGGGGGCCGTCCGGCGCCGCGCGGCGGGCGTCGTCCGGCGCCGCGGAACACCGGGACCGGGCGACGGCCCGCCAATCCGCGGCTGCTGCGGCAGCGGCTGTTCGTCTTCGTCGTCGTCACGCTGCTCGTGGCGCTCGGCATCGCCGTGGTCCAGGGGTGCCAGGGCCCGGCCCAGGGGCTGGGGCGCGAGGACGGGGTCGTACAGCACCAGCAGCGCGCGCAGGAGCACGTACGGCTGGAGGCCGGCGGGCCGGTGGGCGGCTAGGGGTGTTCCGACAGTCCCGCACAGCACCCACGGCGCCCGGCACGCCCTCTCGCCGCACCGGCCGAAAGCACGGGTACACCCAGTACGAGCGCTTTTCGTCCGGCATGCCGAGAGCACGCACCCGACACCGCGGGCACCGCACAGGACTATCGAAACACCCTCTGGCGGTCGGCGGCCGGGTCCTCCCGGCGCGTCCCCGCCGTACTCCGGAGGGCCGCCCGGCGGACCCTCGGGCCTGTCGCCGGGATCAGGTCGCAGAGCGGCGACGGTGCTGCGCGGGGCCGGTCGGCGATGTCCGGTGCGGCGGCCGCGAGGCCGAGGAGGGCGTCGACGCGGGGTGCCCTCGCACGGGGCTGTTCCCCGCCCTCGGGGGCCAGCCGCCGATCAGCCGGGTGATCACCCCCTAGGACCGCGGACGGCCCGTCGCCACCGCGTAGAAGGCGACCGCTGCCGCCGCGCCCACGTTGAGGGAGTCGACGCCGTGGGACATGGGGATGCGGACCCACTCGTCGGCGGCGACCAGGGCCTGGGTGGACAGGCCGTCACCCTCGGCACCGAGCATGAGGGCGACCCGGTCCATCCGGTGGGGGGCCGCCTCGTCCAGGGCGCGGGCCTTGTCGTCGGGGGTCAGGGCGAGCAGTGTGAAGCCCGCCTCGCGCACCGAGTCCAGGCCCTTGGGCCAGGTGTCCAGGCGGGCGTACGGCACGGAGAAGACCGCGCCCATGGAGACCTTCACGCTGCGGCGGTAGAGGGGGTCGGCGCAGTCCGGGGAGAGCAGGACGGCGTCCATGCCGAGGGCGGCGGCCGAGCGGAAGATCGCGCCGATGTTGGTGTGGTCGTTCACCGACTCCATGATCACGACCCGGCGGGCGGTGCGCAGGAGTTCGGCGGCCGTCGGCAGCGGCTTGCGCTGCATCGAGGCGAGGGCACCGCGGTGCACGTGGTAGCCGGTGACGCGTTCGGCGAGTTCCGGGCTGACGGCGTAGACCGGGGCCGGGAGTTCGTCGATGACGTCGCGCATGACGTCGACCCACTTGGCGGAGAGCAGCATCGACCGCATCTCGTAGCCGGCTTCCTTGGCGCGTCTGATGACCTTCTCGCCCTCGGCGATGAACAGGCCTTCGGCAGGTTCGCGCTTGCGGCGCAGCTCCACGTCGGTCAGGCCGGTGTAGTCGCGCAGGCGCGGGTCGGCGGGGTCCTCAACGCTGATGAGATCGGCCACAGGGGTGATACTGCCTTGTCCTGGGTGCGGTGCCAACGGCTCGGTACGGGTTCTGTTACCCCGGGTTACGCCGACGTCGGAGGGCCGACGGCGACGACCTCGCCGATGACGATCACCGCCGGGGGCCGCACGTCCTCGGCGCGGACCGTCTCGGCGACCGTGGCGAGGGTCGCGTCGACGCGGCGCTGCGCCGCGGTCGTGCCCTCCTGGACGAGGGCGACGGGGGTGTCGGCGGGCTTGCCGTGGGCGACGAGGGTCTCGGCGATCTTCCCGATCTTGTCGACGCCCATGAGGATCACGAGCGTCCCGGTGAGCTTCGCCAGCGACGGCCAGTCGACCAGGGAGCGCTCGTCGTCGGGGGCGACGTGCCCGCTGACGACGGTGAACTCGTGGGCGACCCCGCGGTGGGTGACCGGGATGCCCGCCGCGCCGGGAACGGAGATCGAGCTGGAGATGCCCGGGACGACCGTGCAGGGGATGCCCGCCTTGGCGAGCGCCTGGAGCTCCTCCATGCCGCGGCCGAAGACGTACGGGTCGCCGCCCTTGAGACGGACGACGGACCTGCCCTGTTTGGCGTGCTCGATCAGCGCGTTGTTGATGGCCTCCTGCGCCATGTACCGGCCGTAGGGGATCTTCGCGGCGTCGATGACCTCGACGTGCGGCGGGAGTTCGGCGAGGAGGTCGCGCGGGCCCAGGCGGTCGGCGATGACGACGTCGGCCTCGGCGAGGAGGCGCCGGCCGCGGACGGTGATGAGGTCCGGGTCGCCGGGGCCGCCGCCGACGAGGGCGACGCCGGGGGTGCGGGTGCGGTGATGGGGCGCCACCAGGGTTCCGTCGCGCAGCCCCTCGACGACCGCGTCGCGGATGGCGGCGGTGTGGCGGGGGTCGCGGCCTCGGGCGTCGGTGGTGAGAACGGCGACCGTGACGCCCTCGCTGGTGCCGGTGGCCGGGGTCCAGGCGGTGGCGGCGTCGGCGTCGTCGGAGCGGACGCACCACACCCGGTGCGCCTCGGCCTCGGCGGAGGCGCGGGCGTTCGCGTCGGCGTCGCTGGTGGCGATCAGGGCGTACCAGGCCTGCGCGAGGTCGCCGTCGATGTAGGGGCGCCGGTGCCAGGTGATCTCGCCGGCGTCGGCCATCGCCTCGACGGAGGGGGTGGCTTCGGGCGACACGAGGTGGATGTCCGCTCCCGCCGCGATCAGCGCCGGTAGGCGGCGCTGGGCGACCTGGCCCCCACCGAGGACGACGACCCTGCGGCCGGTGAGGCGGAGACCTACGGGGTAGGCGGGGTGTGCGGCCATGAGGTGCGGCTCCTCGAACAGGCAGAGGGGTGGGCGCTGCGGCTCTGGAGCGGCCCTGACGTGCGGATTCTAAGAGGTGCGTTCAGCGTACGGCGGGGCCGGGGGGCACGCAGGGGTGCGTGCCCGCCGGCCCGGGCGGCGCTACTTCTCGGTGACACCCGCCGAGTCGAACGTGGCGACCTCGTGCATGGCTCTCGCGGTGCTCTGCACCAGGGGCAGGGCCAGCAGGGCTCCGGTGCCCTCGCCGAGACGGAGGTCGAGGTCGACCAGGGGGCGCAGGCCCAGCTTGTTGAGGGCGGCCACGTGACCGGGCTCGGCGCTGCGGTGGCCGGCGATGCAGGCCGCGAGGACCTCGGGAGCGATGGCGCGGGCCACCAGGGCGGCGGCGCCGGCGCTGACGCCGTCCAGGATCACCGGCGTGCGCAGGGAGGCGCCGCCCAGCAGGAGACCGACCATCGCCGCGTGCTCGAAACCGCCGATCGCGGCCAGGACGCCGACGGGGTCGGCGGGGTCCGGCTGGTGCAGTTCCAGGGCGCGGCGGACGACCTCGGTCTTGCGGGCGAGGGTCTCGTCGTTGATGCCGGTGCCCCGGCCGGTGACCTCGGCGGGGTCGGCACCGGTGAAGACGGAGATGAGGGCGGCGGACGCCGTGGTGTTGGCGATGCCCATCTCACCCGTGAGCAGCGCCTTGTTGCCGGCCGCCACCAGGTCGCGGGCCGTCTCGATGCCCACCTCGATGGCCTGCTTGGCCTCCTCGCGGGTCATCGCGGGACCGGTGGTCATGTCGGACGTGCCGGCGCGCAGCTTGCGGGGCAGCAGTCCGGGGGTGGCGGGCAGGTCGGCGGCGACGCCCACGTCGACGACGCACACCTCGGCGCCCACCTGGGTGGCGAAGGCGTTGCAGACCGCTCCCCCGCCGAGGAAGTTGGCCACCATCTGGGCGGTGACCTCCTGCGGCCAGGGGGTGACGCCCTGCGCGTGGACGCCGTGGTCGCCGGCGAAGATCGCGACGGCCGCGGGCTCCGGGATGGGCGGCGGGCACTGCCGCGACAGCCCGGACAGCTGTGCGGAGATGATCTCCAGCATGCCGAGCGCGCCGGCCGGCTTGGTCATGCGCTTCTGCCGCTCCCAGGCCTCGCCGAGCGCCTTGGCGTCCAGCGGGCGGATCCCGGCGACGGTCTCGGCGAGCAGGTCGTGCGGGTCCTCACCGGGCAGGGCGCGGCGGCCGTACGTCTCCTCGTGGACGACCCAGGACAGCGGGCGGCGCTTGGCCCAGCCGGCCTGCATCAGCTCGGGCTCGTCCGGGAACTCGTCGACGTATCCGACGCAGAGGTAGGCGACCACCTCGAGGTGCTCGGGCAGGTCGAGGGCGCGGACCATCTCACGCTCGTCGAAGAAGCTGACCCAGCCGACGCCGAGCCCCTCGGCGCGGGCGGCGAGCCACAGGTTCTCGACGGCGAGCGCGGAGGAGTAGGGGGCCATCTGCGGCTGGGTGTGCCGGCCGAGGGTGTGACGGCCGCCGCGGGTCGGGTCGGCGGTGACGACGATGTTCACCGGCGTCTCAAGGATGGCCTCGATCTTCAGTTCCTTGAACTGCTTCGCGCGGCCCTTGGGCAGGGACCGGGCGTAGGCGTCGCGCTGACGCATCGCCAGCTCGTGCATCGCGCGGCGGGTCTCCGCCGAGCGGATGACGACGAAGTCCCAGGGCTGGGAGTGGCCGACGGAGGGCGCGGTGTGGGCGGCCTCCAGGACGCGCAGCAGCACCTCGTGCGGGATCGGGTCGCTGCGGAAGCCGTTGCGGATGTCCCGGCGCTCGCGCATCACCTTCAGGACGGCTTCGCGCTCGGCGTCGTCGTACGCGGGTGCGGCGGGGCCGGAGGGCTCTCGTACCTCTTCCACCTCGGCCGTGCCCTCTTCCTGGTCGGCGGCCCGGGTGTCCAGGTCCTCCGGGTCCTGTGCGACGTTCGGGTCGGGCTCCTCGGCCTGCGGGGCGGCCTGCGCGGCCGACGCCGGGTCGGCCTGTCGGGGGGCGGGGACGGTGGCTGCGGGGGCCTCGGGCGCGGTCGCCGTCCGGGGACGCTGCTCCGACACGGCCCCCTCGGCCTGCGGCTCGTCCGCGGCCGGCACGAGCCGGTGCGGTGAGGTCGGGGCGGGGTGCGGGGTGGTCGGCACGGTGCCCTCGACCGGCCCCGGCCGGCCCACGGGCCGGCCGGGGCCGGCGGGGGGCGCGTCCGCGGGCGGCGCGGCGGACACCTCGGCCGCGGGTGCCGACGGGGCTTGTGCCTCGGGCGTGACCGGAGCGAGCGGAGCGTCCGGGATCCGGGATGCGGGAACCGCCATCTGGACGGCCTCCGACGCCGGCTGCTGCTCGGGGTGTGCGGGCACCCGACCGTCGGCGGCGGGCTCGACGGGATGCTGGGCCTGGGCCTGGGGCTCGGGCTGGGCCAGGCCCTGGACCTGCATCTGGGGCTCGGGCTGCACCTGGGCCGGCGGTTCCTCGGCTGTCGGCTGCGGCGCGACCGGCTCCGCGTGAGCAACCTCTGCGGGAGCCTGCGGGGCCACGGGCGCCTCAGGGGCGACGGCGGCAGGGGCCTCGGCGGGTGCCTCGGGCGCGGGGGTGGTGGCTTCGGCGGGGGCCGGGCTCGGCACGGGCCCGGGTGCGCCGGCCTCGACCGGCGTCTCGGGCACGTTCACCTCCGGCGCCCGGTCCGCCTCGGGAGCCGCCGGCTCCGCGTCGACGGCCTGCGGCGCGGCCGGCGTCGAGTCGACAGCTCCGGGAGCGGCCGGTTCCCCGTCGGCGATCTCGGGCGCGGCCTGCTCCGCGTGGACAGCCTCGGACGGGGCCTCTTCGGCGTGCACGGCGTCCGGCGCGGCCTCAGCCGGCGACACCGTCTCCGGGGCAGCCTCTTCCGCGTGCACGGCCTCGGGCGCGGCCCCTTCCACGTGCACGGCCTGGGGCGCGGCTTCGGCCGGCAGGACCGTCTCCGGGGCGGCCTCTTCCGCGAGCACGGCCCCGGGCGCGGCTTCGGCCGGGAGGACCGTCTCCGGGGCGGCCCCTTCCACGTGCACGGCCTCGGGCGCGGCCCCTTCCACGTGCACGGCCTCGGGCGCGGCTTCGGCCGGCAGGACCGTCTCCGGGGCGGCCGGTGCCTGCGGCTCCACCGGCGCGGGAGCGTCGACGGCGAGCGCGGGGGCTTCGGCCGCTTCGGGGGCTCCCACCGTTTCCAGGACCTCGACCGCTTCGACAGCCTGGACCGGCTCGGCAGCGGGAGTCCCGGCGGCGGAGGCCTCGGCTGTGAGCACCTCGGCGGTCGGGGGCTCGGCCACGGGGGTCTCGGGCGCGACGACCCCGGGGGCCTCGCAGGCCACGGCCTCCGGTGTCGGGGCCTCTGCCGCGAAAGCCTCCGGAAGCTCCGCAACCTCGGGGGCCGCATCGGCGGCGGGCGCGGCGGTTTCGACGGGCTCGGGGGCGGGCGCGGCAGCGGCTTCGGGGGCGGTCTCGGCCGCCTCGGGCGCGGCGTCCGCCGCGATCTCGGGCCCGCCCGCGGGCGGCTCCGCCCCTTCGCCGCCGGAGGGGACCGCGGGCGCTTCCGCGACCGGTGCGACGGGGGCTTCGGACACCGGCCGGGGAGCCCCTGCGGCCTCGGCGCCCTCCCCGGCCGCCGCGCTCTCGGCGGTCTGCGACACCTCCGCCACGGCCTGAGGCGGTTCCGCCTGCTCCTGGTCTTCCTCCTGCGGGGCAGCCGAGGCCGCGACCGCCTCGGTGGCGACGCGGGTCACGACCGCCTGGGCGGCGCCCTCCGGCTCGGACTGCTGCGGGTCGGGGGCGCCGGCCGGCTGCGGCGTCACAGGAACCCCGGGAGCCACGGCAGCAGCCGGTGCGGCAGCCGGTGCCGTCGCCACCGGAGCAACCGTTTCCGCAGGGTGCGCCGCGGGAGCGACCGGCGCCTGGACGGCCGCCGCGGCCTGGGCGCCCCAGGGAGCGGCTCCCTGCGGCGGCATCTCGCGCAGGTGGGGGACGTCGAGGTACTCGGGACCGGACGCGGCCGGGCCGGGGTGACGTACGGGTGCGCCCGCCGGGCCGCGGTCGGCCAGGGAGCGGACCGGGCTGGCGGAGGTGTTCGGGATGGGCGGGCCCAGGTGCAGGGGGCGGCGCGGCGCCGACGAGGGGGTCGGGTCGGGCAGGCGGACGGCGCTGAGGTCGACCGAGCCGCTGTCGCGGCCGGACGTCTCGTGCGGGCCCGGCTCGTGCACGGCCTCGACCACCGGCTCCGGCGCCGGGGGCGCCACCTCGTTGCCCCAGGCGCTCTGGGCGCCCGGCAGCAGCAGCAGGTCTTCGTCCTCGGCGGTGGTCTCGGAGAGGTAGGTGTACGCGCCGGGCGCGGGGGCGCCCGGCTGCTCCACCATGCCTGCGTTCTCCGGCAGCCCCTCGCCCGGGACCTGGCCGGTGTCAGTCATGCGTACCCCTCGCCCATCGGTTAGTGCTCCTACGACCAGCTCACCCGGAACGGCGCACCGACCGCCCCGTAGTGAAGAACGAGCGTCCGGGCCCAGCGGCACGAACGACCCGCCCGAAAAGACGACAAAGCCATTCAGTGGCATTGTCCCGGCCGTTGCCCTGTCGCGACAGCATGATCCGGGACACTCCACTGTGTACTGCGCCACGTTGCGCGCCCTCCGGTTTCGCCGTACCACACCCACCCCAAAACGGATGCGTTTTCCGGACATTGACCGACGAAAAGCCGGGCGTCCGGATGCGGTACGACGATCGGCCAGCCTACCGCGCGCGGTACGACAACAGGATCACGGGGAGGGCGGAACCGGTCACGCCGTGCGGTCCGGCATGACCCCGCTGAGCAGGAACGCGACGCTCCGCTCGGTCTCCGTCCAGGCCCGCGTGTCGAGTTCGACGGACTGGACGAGGGCGCACTCGACGCGGTAGCCGTGCTCCGTCAGGTCGCGGCCCACGCGTTCGGCCGCGTCACGGGTCATGGCGTGGGTGACGATGCGTTGGGGGCGGCGGTCGGCGACCGCGGAGACCACGGCCGCTCCCCCGCCGCCGACGCGGACGACGTCCGGTTCGGGCAGGTTCTCCAGGACGTGCGGGGCGGTGCCGCGCACGATCTGGAGGTGGACGCCGTGGCGCCGCGCGGAGGCGTCGGTGCGGGCGCACGCCTCCAGGTCGCGGTCGACGGCGATGACGGCGGCGCCGGCCCGTGCGGCGTCGGTGGCGAAGGCGCCGCTGCCGCAGCCGATGTCCCAGACGAGGTCGCCGACGCGCGGGCCGAGCCGGGCGAGTTGGGCCGCGCGCAGCAGCTCCGCCTCCCCCTCTCCCGGTGCACCGCCGTACGCCTCGGCGGGCAGGGTCCAGCCGCGCGGGCCGGTGCCGGGGTCGCGTCCGGCGATCCAGCCGCCCTCCCCGGCACCCGCCGGTCCGACGGGTCCGCCGATGACGATGACCACGTTGGGGTCGCGCCAGGTGTGGTCGGCGGCCTTGTCGGAGGTGACGACGCTGACCTGTTCGCGGTCGGTGCCGAGTTCCTCGCAAACGACGAAGGTGCGGTGGACGCCCTCCAGGAGCAGGCCCAGTTCGGCGGGCCCGGCGCCGGGGGAGGTGAGGACGGCGACCTTGGTGTGGGCGCGGCACACGTTCACCGCGCGGCGCAGGGTGCGTCGGTGTGCGACGACCACCTGGGAGTCGTCCCAGGGCATGCCGGCGCGGGCGAAGGCGGCGGCGACGGAGGAGACGGCGGGGACGACCTCGACCTCGAGTCCGAACTCGGGGTCGCGCAGGGTGCGTACGACGCCGAAGAAGCCCGGGTCGCCGTCGGCGAGGACGACCGCGGTGCCGCGGTGGCCGGTGATGCGCCGGGCGGCGAGGGCGACGCTGCCGAGGCGGATGCGTTCGGCGGCGGGTGGCACCTCGGGCAGCGCCAGGTGGTGGGCGGCGCCGGCCACCAGTGTGGCGGCACCCAGAGCGGAGCGGGCCGCGGCGGTCAGCGGCGAGCCGTCCCAGCCGATCACCGTGACGCGGTCGGCCATCGTCGTCAGTCTCCCGGGGGGTTCACGCAGGCAGCGGGCTCCGTGAGGGTACCTGGTCGTGCGGCCGCGGCAGTGGCGCCGCCCCGCCAGGAGGTCAGTTCCAGTCGGTGTACGACGTGAAGCCGCCGCTCTCGGCGAGTTGCTCCCCGGCGCCCTCCAGGTCCTCCGGGAGCAGGCTCCAGACGATGAAGTCGGTGCGCACCTCGGTCCAGGTGCCGTCCTCGGCGCGGGCGCGGGCTATACAGGCGTTGCGCAGGACGCCCTCGCTGATGCAGCCGATCTTCTGGGCGACCTGCTGGGAGGCGGTGTTGTCGGCGGCCGTGCGCAGCTCGATGCGCTCGAACTTCTGGTCGCTGAACAGCCATTGGGCGGTGGCCAGCGCCGCTTCGGAGGCGTAGCCCTCACCGCGCGCCCAGGGGGCGATGATGTACGACAGCTCGGAGGAGCGAACGTGCCAGTTGGTCTTGCCGAGTTGGATGACGCCGACGAGCCGCTGGGTGAGGAACTCGGTGACGGCGAGGTCGAGGCCGCGGCCGGCGGCGCGTTCGGTGGGGGCGTACTCGGTGATCCAGCCGCGGGCGCCCTCCTCGGTGAAGGGCTGGGGGACGGATGTCCAGGCGGCGACCTGCTCGTCGTTCATCATCTCGGCCAGGGCGGGCACGTCGTCCTCGTCGAGGGGACGCAGCACCAACCGCTCCGTGCTGATGGAGATGGTGGGGAAGGTGCTCGTCATGCGCCGCTCCGTAATTCGAAACCTCTGGGGCTGCTGAACTGCCCAGCATGCAGCATGAAAGCACCGGACTGCACCACGGGGTCGACTCCGGGTGACGGAGCGACCCCGTGGCGACGCGGGCGGGCCGGCCGGAGGCGACCGGCCGGACGCAGCCGGCGTACTCGTCCTCGACGAACGTCCTCACCTCGGCGGAGGTGAGAGGCTCCGCGAGCTTCCGCACGCACCGGTCGTCCTGGTGCGGCGCCCGGCCGGGAGGAGGTCGGCGTAGGGGTCGCCGCCCTGCGCCGACTCCCCCGCTCGATGCAGGTCAGGGCCTCGCCGGCCGGGACGGCTGGGGCCGTGGAGCCGGCGCCTCAGAAGGAGGCGATGACGGAGCCGGCGTACTTGTCCTGGATGAACTTCTTCACCTCGGCGGAGGTGAGGAGCTTCGCGAGCTTGCGCACCCGCGGGTCGTCCTCGTGGCCTTCCTTGACGGCGAGGAAGTTGCCGTACGGGTTGTCCTTGGCGGACTCCAGGACGAGGGCGTCCTCGGCGGGCTTGAGGTCCGCTTCGATGGCGTAGTTGCCGTTGACGACGGCGGCGTCCACGTCGTTCAGGGAGCGCGGGGTCTGGGCCGCCTCCAACTCCTTGAACTTGAGGTTCCTGGGGTTCTGGGTGATGTCGGCGGGGGTCGCCGAGGCGCCCGCGCCGTCCTTGAGGGTGATGAGGCCGTTCGCGGCGAGCAGCTTCAGGGCGCGCGCCTCGTTGACGGTGTCGTTGGGGACGGCGACCGTCGCACCGCTCTTCAGGGCGTCGACGCTCTTGACCTTGTCGGAGTAGAGGCCGAGCGGCTCCAGGTGGACCGTGACGACGGGCACGATGTGGGTGCCGTTCTTCTTGTTGAAGTCGTCGAGGTACGGCTGGTTCTGGAAGTAGTTGGCGCCCACCGAGCCGTCCTCCGTCGCCGTGTTCGGCGTGACGTAGTCGGTGAACTCCCTGACCTCGAGGTCGAGGCCCGCCTTCTTCGCCAGGTTGTCCTTGACGTAGGTGAGGATCTCGGCGTGCGGGGTGGGGCTGGCGGCGACGATCAGCGGGCCGCTGGTGTCGGAGGCGGAGCCCCCCGAGCCGCACGCGGTGAGCCCGAGGGTGAGGGCTCCGGTGGCGAGGACGGCGGTGGTGATCTTGGCGGTGTTACGCACGAAAAGTGCCTTTCCTGAGGTGGTGCGACCCCGCTGGGGGTGTGCGGGGAGTCTTGAGGAGGGGGGTGCGGTATGTGCGGGGGGAGCGCCGCGGGCAGGGCGCGCCTGGGACACGGCGCGTCTCACGCGTGGGTGCCCGAGATCCCCGCGACGCCCGGGTGGGGGCTCAGGCGACCTTGCCGACGTCCGCGGCGGCGGGCTCCTTGGCCTTCAGCAGCCGCAGCCTGGGCGCGGGGCCCGAACTGCCGCCGCGGCGGTGCAGGGAGCGGGCCGCGACGTCGCCCGCGAACTGGATGAGCGAGATGACGACGGCGAGGATCGCGACGGTGATCCACATCAGCTCGGTCTCGAAACGCTGGTAGCCGTAGCGGATGGCGATGTCGCCGAGGCCGCCGGCGCCGACCGTGCCGGCCATCGCGGAGTAGCCGATGAGGGCGACGATCGTGGTGGTGGTGCTGGCGATCAGCGACGGCAGGGCCTCCGGTACGAGGACCTTGCGGACGATCGTCCAGGTGTTGCCGCCCATCGACTGCACGGCCTCGACCAGTCCGCCGTCCACCTCGCGGACAGCCGTCTCGACGAGACGGGCGAAGAAGGGGATGGCACCGATGGCGAGCGGCACGATGGCCGCCTCCCGGCCGATGGTCGTCCCGGTGATGGAGCGGGTGAAGCCCATCAGGGCGACCATCAGGATGATGAACGGCATCGAGCGGGCGACGTTCACCACCTGCCCGATCACCTTGTTGGCGACGACGTTCTGCAGCAGCCCGCCGCGGTCGGTCAGGACGAGCAGGACGCCGAGCGGAAGACCGCCGACGACGGCGATGAGCGTGGACCAGCCCACCATGTAGAGGGTGTCCCAACACGCCTGCTCCAGCAGGGGCTGCATCTCGGACCAGGTCACCGGGCACCTTCCTTCACGAACAGGGGCTCGTTCACGACGTCGATCTGCAGGCCCTGTTCGCGCAGGAAGCCGATGGGCACCACGTTGTCCTCGTAGCGGCCGGGCAGTTCGATGCGCATCCGGCCGACCTGGAGGCCGCCGACGGTGTCGATGGCGGCGCCGAGGATCGATATGTCGATGTTGTAGGTGCGCGACAGCCGGGAGATCACCGGCCGGGTCGCGGCCTCGCCGTGGAAGGTGACGTCGACGACGGTGCGGTCGTCGCCGTCGGCCTCGCCGCCGACCGGGAAGAGCGCGGCGGCGAGCTGCGAGCCGGGGGTCGCGAGCAGTTCGCTGACGGTGCCGGACTCGACGACGCGGCCCCGCTCCATGAGCGCGGCGGAGTCGCAGATCGACTTCACCACGTCCATCTCGTGGGTGATGAGCAGGACGGTCAGGCCCAGTTGCCGGTTGAGGTCGCGCAGCAGGCTCAGGATCGAGCGGGTGGTCTCCGGGTCGAGGGCGCTGGTGGCCTCGTCGGAGAGGAGCACCTTGGGGTCGCCGGCGAGGGCACGGGCGATGCCGACGCGTTGCTTCTGGCCCCCGGAGAGCTGGGCGGGGTAGGCCTTGGCCTGGTCGGCGAGGCCGACGAGGTCGAGGAGTTCCAGCGCCTTGCGGGAACGTTCCCTCCCCGACGTGCCGAGGATCTCCAGGGGCAGCTCGACGTTGTCCTGGACGGTCCGGGAGGACAGCAGGTTGAAGTGCTGGAAGACCATGCCGATACGGCTGCGCGCCCGGCGGAGCTCCCGTCCCGCGCGGGGTCCGCGCCCGGCGAGGGCGGTGAGGTCCTGTCCGGCGACGGTGACCGTGCCGGCGGTGGGACGTTCGAGGAGGTTGACGCAGCGGATCAGTGAGGACTTGCCGGCGCCGGACTGGCCGATGACGCCGTAGACCTCGCCTTCGCGGACGTGGAGGTCGACGCCGTCCAGGGCGGTGACCTCACGGCCGCGGGAGCGGTAGACCTTGGTGAGTCCCGATGTGGTGATCACAGGGTTTCCGTCACTGTCGAGTGCGCGGGCGTGGGTGTGCCCGGGCACGGGTGCATTCGTTCAGGGACGCGACACGGTTCTCGCTGTGGCGCTGAACCGGGAGACCATGTGCGCGGGGGCGGCGATGTGTCGCGTACGGCTCACGGCGTACGGACATGCCACGGCGTCTCGCTTCGGGGCGCGAGCTCGGGGGTGGTGCAGGGGCCCTCTAGAAGGCGCACATTCGACACATACAACGAGCACCGGGCGTCATGGTCGCCTCGGTCGCAAGGGTGCGGCTGCTCGTCGTGGTCATGCGATCAGTAAAGCAGACGTACGGTCCTGACAAAGCCGCGCCGTCCGCATGCTGGACAGACGTGGACAGTGTCGGGGCGCGTCCGGCGGGCGCCCCGGCCGACCGGTGACCAGCGGGAACGCGGAGGGCAGGGGCGCGCCGACCGGTCGCCGTCGCGTTCGCGGTCCGGCGGGCTGTGGCCGATGCCACGGCGGTCCGGGCGGCCGCGGGCCCGGCGCGCGAGGGCGCCGGGCCCGGGCGCGGCAGCCCCATTACGCCGTAATAGGGTCGCAGCATGCTTGATGTCCTGACGCTGGTGACCGGTGTCGCCGCGCTGCTGCTCGCCGCGTGGTGCGGCTGGGCGGCCTACCGTGACCAGCCGACGAAGGACTGGCACTTCATCGGGATGGCCGTGGTGTCGGTGCTGGCGCTGGCGCAGCTGGCCGTCGGGATCGTGCAGCTGGCGCGGGGCGAGAAGCCGGCGCAGGGGACGACGATCTTCGTGGCGTATCTGCTGGGGGCGTTCGCGTGCGTCCCGGCGGCCGGGTTCATGTCACTGGCCGAGCGGACACGGTGGGGGTCGGTGACGGTCGCCGCGGGCGGTGTCGTGCTCGCCGTCCTCGAAGTGCGGCTCTTCGACATCTGGGGAGGCTGAGATGACCGCCGCGGAAGGGAGGCCGGCGCGCCTGATCAGCGGGCCGGGCATGCTGCTGGTCTGGTTCTACGGCGTGATGGTGGTCGGGGCCGTGTCGCGGTCCGTGTACCAGATCGCCACGGAGTTCGACCGGGCGCCGCTGGCGTACGCGCTGTCGGCGGTGGCCGGTGTGGTGTACGGGTTCATCACGTACTCGCTGGTGCGCGGAGGCGAGACCGCGCGGAGGGCGGCACAGGTGTGCTGTGCCGCCGAGCTCGCGGGCGTGCTGGTCGTCGGTACGTGGACCCTGGTGGAGCCGTCGGCCTTCCCCGACTCGACCGTGTGGTCGGACTACGGGGTGGGGTACGTGTTCATCCCGGTACTGCTGCCGTTGTCGGCGCTCTACTGGCTGCGCAGGTCCCGGTCCGTCACGCCGTAGCCGCGTACGTGCCCGCCGCCTTCTCCAGGACGATCATCGGTACGCCGTCCGTGCCCTGGGCGGTGCCGACCGTCTCGTAGCCCACGCGGCGGTAGAGGCGCAGGTTGCCCTCGCTGCGGTGGCCGGTGTGGAGGCGGAACCTGGTGGCGCCGCGCTCCTCGGCGAGGGCGGCCTCGGCGGCGCGCAGGAGGCGGGCGCCGATGCCGTGGCCCTGGAGGCGGGGGTGGACGCAGAGCTTGCCGATGGAGGCCGCGCCGTCCTCGGTGACCGAGCCGCGGACCGAGCCGACGACCTCCTCGCCGAGCCGGGCCACGAAGACGCAGTCCGTGGCCAGTTCCTGACGGACCGATTCGAGGCTCTGGACGAGCGGGTCGATGCGGTAGTTGCCGTACAGCGCGGCCTCGCTCTGGAAGCACAGGTACTGCAGCCTGAAGATCTGCTCGGCATCGTGCTCGGTCGCCACCGAGATGGTCACGCTCATGCCCATGTGCGCACGCCTCCCGCTCACCTGATCGCCTGTGGTCCTTCACTCCTATCCCCGCACTTCGCGCGTCGCAACCTCCGGTACGAGCAGACGTCGCAGACATCCCAGACATCTGGAACGTTCCGGTCCGAGACTTCCCTGTGAGATACCCAACTCCCGCGCGATCTCCCGGTACGTGAGGTCCTCGGGCGACAGCAGGGCCTGGAGGAGACGGGGGCAGCGGCCGGGCAGACGGTGCACCGCTTCGCGCAGGGCGCGGCGGCGGGCGGCGGCCAGGGCGAGTTGTTCGGGGCCGCGTTCGCCGTCGTCGGCGGGGTCGGTGTCGTACGGCCGTTCCCGGCGGGCGGTACGGCGGGTGCGGCGGGACTCGGCGCGGACGGCGCGGCGCAGCCAGCCCTGGGGGTCGGGGGGCGGGGTGTCGGCGGCGAGGTGTTCGAGGAGGCGGAGCCAGACCGCCTGTTCGAGGTCGGCGGGCTCGGTGCCGGTGGCGTGCGCCTCGGCGGCGGCCTCGGCCGCGAGCAGGGGGCGCAGGGCGGTGAGCGTGTCGAGCCCGCCGGGGGGCCGGTCCGGGGTCGTCGCGGGAGTGTCGTGAGGTGCGGGAGGCGGGGCGGGCGGTGCCGTGGGGGTGTGGTGCGTCGTGGTGAGCGGGGCGGGTGGTGCCGTGGGCGGGGCGGGGTTCATGTGCGGCACGACGCGGCCGGCCGGGCGGGGGTTGCCCGGACGGCCGGTCGGTCACCCCAACGGGTCCGTCAGCCGTTGACGAAGTCCTCGCGGGCCAGCAGGCCGGTGTCGGGCTGGTCGGTGAACACGCCGTCGATCCCGGTGGCGAAGTAGGCGCGGTAGGCGCCGAACACGTCGCCGTAGGCGTCCGCGTCGGTGCCCCTGCGGAAGTTCGCGGGCAGGAAGGGGTTCTCGTTGCGCAGGGTCCAGGGGTGCAGGACCAGGCCGACCGCGTGGGCGTCGTTCACCAGGGTGGTCGGTGTGGTGAGGTTGCCGTTCGCGTCCTTCGGGATGACCAGGTCGAGGGTGGGGCCGATGCCCTGGGCGTACCCGGCGATCTCGCGCAGCCCCTTGCGGGTGACGAGGTCGGCGACGGTGCGCGGGTCGCCCGTCTCGACGAAGTCGAAGGGGCGGGTGGTGGGGCCGGCGAGGAGGACGACGAGGGGGTTGTCGACCAGCTCGTTCAGCCGCTGGATGCTGGTCGGTTCGAAGGACTGCAGGATGACCGGCGCGTTCTTGCCGTCCTTGCCGTGCTTGCGCAGCACCTTGGCGACCCGCTCCTCCAGACCGAGGCCCAGCCTGCGGAAGTAGGTGGGGTGCTTGAGCTCGGGGTAGATCCAGACCTGCTTGCCGCGTGTGCGGGTCTGCGCGTCCTGCCACCTGAGGACCTCTTCGAAGGTGGGGATCTCCCAGCGGCCGTCGTAGAGGGTGTTGTGCGGACGGTTGGCAGGGATGCGCTCGGTGGCGCGCAGGGTCTTCAGTTCCGCGAGCGTGAAGTCCTCGGTGAACCAGCCGGTGGTGGAGACGCCGTCGAGGAGTTTCGTCGTCCTGCGGGCGGCGAACTCGGGGTGGTCGGCGACGTCCGTCGTCCCGCCGATCTCCGGCTCGTGACGGCAGACGAGGTGACCGTCCCGGGTGGGGACGAGGTCCCCGGCCTCGACGATGTCGGCGCCCAGGTCGAGGGCGAGCTGATAGGCGCCGAAGGTGTGTTCGGGACGGTGTCCGCTGGCGCCGCGGTGACCGATGATCGTCGGCACGGGCAGGCCCTTCAGGCCCCTGCCGCCGTGCCGCGCCTCGGCGGCACCCGCGGCGGTGGCCGTCCCCAGGGTCGATCCGGCGGCACCGAGTGCGGCGGCCGCGCCGAGGAACGCCCGCCGTCCGGTTCCGCTCGCCCGGCTGCCCGACCGCTGCGACTCCTGCATACCCATGAGGCCTCCTGCCACTCGGCTCGTCCCGTGCGGGCCGATCGTAGGGGCGTGGACATGACCGGAGGGAGGCCTCGGTTCGAACACCCGGGTGACGGCGGATGGCTGGTGGGCACCCGCCATGTGACGACTCGTCGGGTCCACGGTGGGGGATTCGGTGACGCGGGCCGGGGTAGCCGGTCCCCGACGGCCGTGTCGTACCGGCCGAGCGGGGTGGGCGGGGACGTCCGCGTCCGCGAGGTCGCGCACCGCGGTGACGTACCGGCAGGCGTGGGGTGCGTCATACCGTTGCACCCGGGTGACGGACACGCGACGGATCACCCGTCCAGGTAAACGTACGTCAACACTGCGTAAGGCGTCGGTGAACCCGATGTGCGCCACCCCGGGCGCCGCGAGTATCGTCCTCACCTGCACAGACTCATACCGTTTTCCCTTGACATCGGAGGGCTCGTTGTCCCGCTTCGCGCTCATCAAGGCAGTGCTCGGACCGGTCATGCGCCTGATGTTCCGCCCCCGGGTCGAAGGCGTGGAGCACATCCCGGGCGAAGGCCCGGTCATCCTGGCCGGCAACCACCTCACCTTCATCGACTCGATGATCCTCCCGCTGGTGTGCGACCGGCAGGTCTTCTTCATCGGCAAGGACGAGTACGTCACCGGCAAGGGGGTCAAGGGCCGGCTGATGGCCTGGTTCTTCACCGGCGTCGGCATGATCCCGGTCGACCGCGACGGCGGCAAGGGCGGAGTCGCCGCCCTGATGACGGGCCGGCGGATCCTGGAGGAGGGCAGGGTCTTCGGGATCTACCCCGAGGGCACCCGCTCCCCCGACGGCCGGCTGTACCGGGGTCGTACGGGTATCGCCCGGCTGACCCTGATGACCGGCGCGCCGGTGGTGCCGTTCGCGATGATCGGCACGGACAAGATCCAGCCGGGCGGGTCGGGCATGCCGCGCCCCTCCCGGGTGACCGTGCGGTTCGGCGAGGCGATGGAGTTCTCCCGCTACGACGGCATGGACCGGGACCGCTACGTGCTGCGGGCGGTGACGGACTCGGTGATGACCGAGGTCATGCGGCTGTCCGGGCAGGAGTACGTGGACATGTACGCCACGAAGGCCAAGGCGGCGTAGCGTCTTCGGCGGTTCGGCCGTAGCCGCGGCGCGGCCCCGGCGCGGTGTCGCGCGCGGGTCACCGCGCCGCCGGGGACGCTCCGCTCACCCGGAACTCTCCAGGCGCTGGTTCCGCAGCAGGAACCACGCCGCCACCGCGGTCGCGAGCAGGACCACCGCGCCCGCGCCGGCCGCGAGGCTCAGGCCGTCCACGAAGGCCTCGCGGGCCGAGGCCAGCAACTCCCGGGCCGTCGGCGCCGGCAGACGGCCCGCCGCCTCCACGGCTCCGCCCAGCGACTCGTGGGCGCCCTCCGGGGTGCCGGCCGGCCCGGTGAAGTTCCGGTACACGCCCGTCACGATCGAGCCCAGCACGGCGATGCCGAGAGCCGCGCCCAGTTCGTACGCGGTCTCCGAGACCGCCGAGGCCGCGCCCGCCTGCTCCTTGGGGACGGACGACAGGATCACGTCGGCCGTCACCGTGAAGGAGAAGCCGGCGCCCACGCCCACCACGAGCAGCGCCGTGCCCAGCAGCGGGTAGCCGGTGGTCTCGTCGACCACGGTGAGCGCGGCCAGCGCCAGGCCGATCGCCGCCAGGCCGCCGGAGACGACGACGCGGACCGAGAATCGCCGGGCCGCGCGGCCCGCGATCAGACCGGCCGCCACCGCGCCGATCGCGGCGGGGAGTTCGGCGAGGCCCGCCTCGAGGGGGCGCCGTCCCTGAACGAGTTGCAGGTACTGGGAGAGGAAGAAGACCAGTCCGGACAGGCCGAGGATGGTCAGCAGGTCGGCGAGGACGGCGCCGCTGAAGCCGCGGTTGCGGAACAGGCGCATGTCCAGCAGCGGGGACGGGAGGGCCAGCTGACGGCGCACGAAGCCGTACAGCGCGGCGGCGCCCAGCAGGCCCGCGGCGAGCGTGGCCCGGGTGAGGCCGTGGGTCGCGGCCTCCTTGACCGCGTACACGACGCCGATCATGCCGACGAGTGACAGGACGACGCTGGTGAGGTCCCAGGGGCCGGGGTTCGGGTCGCGGGACTCGGGCAGCGTCCTGGCGCCGACCACGACCAGGACGGCCATGACCGGCAGGTTGATGAGGAAGACCGAGCCCCACCAGAAGTGTTCGAGCAGGAAGCCGCCGACGATCGGGCCGACGGCCGTGCCGGCGGAGGCGGTGGCGCCCCAGATGCCGATGGCGAGGCTGCGCTCGCGCGGGTCGTGGAAGAGGTTGCGGATCAGGGCGAGGGTGGCGGGCATCAGGGTCGCGCCGGCGACACCGAGGAGCGCGCGGGCCAGGATCATCGTCTCGGGCGTCCGGGCGTAGGCGTTCAGGACGGATATCGCGCCGAACGCCGTCGCGCCGGCGAGCAGGATCCGCTTGCGGCCCACGCGGTCGCCGAGGCTGCCCATGGACACCAGCAGTCCG
The DNA here is from genome assembly GCF_055573695.1 of Streptomyces sp. NPDC030143. Lineage (NCBI taxonomy): Bacteria > Bacillati > Actinomycetota > Actinomycetes > Kitasatosporales > Streptomycetaceae > Streptomyces > Streptomyces sp. NPDC030143. The sequence goes on along the minus strand of NZ_JBVIAY010000015.1, from coordinate 170,421 downwards.
GCGATGACGAAGGAGTAGACGTCGCCGATCCACAGGAGTTGGGTGCCGGAGGGCTGGAGGTCCTCGCTGAGGTAGGGGGTGGCGAGACCGAGGACGGTCGCGTCGACGGCCACCAGCAGCACGGCGAGCACGAGGACGGCGAGCGCGAGCCATCGGCCGGGGCGCTTCACCGCCTCCGTCGTGTTCTCCGGCTGCAGGGCGCTGGTCATGGTTCCTCTCTCCGTAGTGCGCCGCCGAGCAGCAGCTCGACGATCATGTGGGTGAAGTCCTGGCGGGCGACCCGGCCGTCCTGCATCGCCCAGGCGTACGAGGCGATCAGTCCGTAGAGCGCCTCGGTGAGCCAGACCGGGCTGAGGTCGATACGGAACTCGCCGGCCTGCTGGCCGCGCACGAACACCGCGCCGATGCGGGTGTCGAGCCGCAGCCAGCCGTCGTCCGTGCCGCCCTCCCAGAGCTGGTTCTCGCCGTAGAGGAAGGCGAGCAGCCCGGCGGCGGGCTGGATCTCGCGCACGAGTCTGCGCACGGCCTCGGTCGCGGAGCCCTCGTCCAGCCGGGCGGCGTCCAGCGCGGCCTCGCACTCGGCGATGCCCAGCGCCTCCAGGGCCCGTACGAGCGCGTCGCGCCCGGCGAAGTGCCGGTGCAGGGTGGCCCGGCTGATCCCGGCGGCCTTGGCGACCTCGTCCATGGTCGCGGTGGAGTTGCGGGTCAGCAGTGCGGCGGCAGCGCGCAGCACCTGGTCACGATCGACAGCCATGAGACAAGGATAGCCCATGTGAGACAAAGGTAGCCCATGTGAGACATAGGCGTCTCACATCGGGCATGAATGTCTCACGAGCAGGGCGGTCCGGTGAGCTGTTCCGTTCGGAGCCTCAGTGCCAGGGCAGCTGTCCCCGCCGCTCCCAATAGATGTGCGGCTCCTCCGTGAGCGCGGCGAGCCGGGCGGCCTGGTCCTCGTCGAGGTCGACGACGGTGGCGTGCAGGTTGGAGGCGAGCTGGGCGGTGGTGGCGGCACCCGAGAGGACGACGCCCGCCCAGGGCTGCCGCAGGACGAGCGCGAGGGCGACCGCGTCGCAGCCGAGGGAGGTCTCGGCCGCCACGGCCTTCAGGGCGTCCGGTGCGTGGGGCTCGGCGAGCCGGCCGTTCGCCATGCCCTCCTTGACGATCACCGTCAGTCCTGCCTCGTGGGCCTCGGCGAGCGCGGGCGCGGCCGAGGTCTCCAGGGCGTTGTAGGTGGACTGGACGGTACGGAAGAGGGGGACGCCGTCGACCTCGACGGCGAGCGCGGCGCGGATGGCGTCGGCCTGCGCCGGGCCGCTGGTGGAGAAGCCGATGGTGAGCCCCTGGGCGGCGGCCTCCGCCAGCCTGGTGTGGAGTTCCTTGTCGGAGAGGGCCGGACTGTCCGGGGTCACCGAGTGGATCTGGTAGAGGTCGAGCCGGTCGCCGAGCAGCTCGGCGGTCTCGGCGCGCTGACGCTCGTAGGTGGCCAGGCCGTGGTCCTTGACCTCGTGCCGCTCGGCGTCGGTGGTCCAGTCGGCGGTGTAGGTGTAGCCCCACTTGCTGCCGACGACGACGTCGTCGGCCTCGGGGTGGGCGCGCAGCCAGTCGGCGAGGAACTCCTCGGAGCGGCCGTAGGAGCGGGCGGCGTCCAGGTAGCGGACGCCCTGGGCGTAGGCGGCGTCCAGGAGTTCGTGGGTGCGGGCCCGCAGCGCTTCCGCGCTGCGGTCCTCTCCCAGGTCGCGGTCGCGGCCGCGGGTGATGTAGCCGGGGCGGCCGACGGCGGCGAGACCCAGTCCGAGGTGGCAGGTCGCGGTCGTCGCTGAGGCGAGGCGGGCGAAGGGCATCGCGGGCTCCGTTCGGTCGGCTCCGGTACGGCTTCGGACCAACCTAACCGGTGCGCTCCGCCGGGGCGGGCGGCCGCCATGAGTGTCGGGGTCTGCGGTGCGTGGCGGGTGCGGTGCGGTTGCGTGGCGGGTGCGGTGGGTGGCGGGGGCCCTGCGGTGCATGGCGGGTGCGGTGGGTGGCGGGAGCCCTGCGGTGCATGGCCGGTGCGGGTGCGTTGTGGCTTTGTCGCGCAGTTCCCCGCGCCCCTGAACGACCCGCGTCCGCAAAGGCCCCCACACACACGAACCTCGCCGCCGCGCCGCGCAGGCCCGCCGCACGGGCCCCGCCCCCGGCGGGACTGCGGCCCTCGGGGGCGGGGGGTGCTCGTCGCTACTTCTTGGCGTTCGCCCAGGTGTGCTGTCGGGCGACGTCCGCCCTGACCTCCGTCAGCTGGACGGCGACCGCGCTGGGCGCCGTGCCGCCGCGGCCGTTGCGGGAGGCCAGGGCGCCGGGGACGTTGAGGACGGAGCGCACCTCGGGGGTGAGGTGGGCGGAGATCTTCGCGAACTGCTCGTCGGTGAGTTCGTCGAGCTCCTTGCCCTCGGCCTCGGCGGCCTTCACGCACTCGCCGGCGACCTCGTGCGCGACGCGGAACGGCACACCCTGCTTGACCAGCCACTCGGCGATGTCGGTGGCGAGCGAGAAACCGGCGGGGGCCAGCTCCTCCAGGCGCTCGCGATGGACCGTGAGGGTGGCGATCATGCCGGTGAAGGCCGGGAGCAGGACCTCGAGCTGGTCGCAGGAGTCGAAGACCGGCTCCTTGTCCTCCTGGAGGTCGCGGTTGTACGCGAGCGGCAGGGCCTTGAGGGTGGCCAGCAGTCCGGTCAGGTTGCCGATGAGGCGGCCGCTCTTGCCGCGCGCCAGTTCGGCGATGTCCGGGTTCTTCTTCTGCGGCATGATCGACGAGCCTGTGGAGAACGCGTCGTGCAGGGTCACGAAGGAAAACTCCTTCGTGTTCCAGATGATGATCTCCTCGGCGATCCGGGAGAGGTTCACGCCGATCATCGCGGTGATGAAGGCGAACTCGGCGACGAAGTCGCGGGAGGCCGTGCCGTCGATCGAGTTGCCGACGCTGCCGTGCTCGAAGCCGAGGTCCTCGGCGACCGCCTCCGGGTCCAGACCGAGGGACGAGCCGGCGAGCGCGCCCGAGCCGTACGGGGAGACCGCCGTGCGCTCGTCCCACTGGCGCAGGCGTTCGGCGTCCCGGGACAGGGACTGGACGTGGGCGAGGACGTGGTGGGCGAACAGCACCGGCTGGGCGTGCTGGAGGTGGGTGCGACCGGGCATGGCCACGTCCGGGTGGGCCTCGGCCAGGCCGATCAGCGCGTCCTGGAGGTCGGCGATCAGTCCGCCGATGATCCGGGCGTGGTCCCGCAGGTACATCCGGAAGAGGGTCGCGACCTGGTCGTTCCTCGACCGGCCGGCGCGCAGCTTGCCGCCGAGGTCCGGGCCGAGCCGCTCCAGCAGGCCACGCTCCAGGGCGGTGTGGACGTCCTCGTCGGCGATCGTGCCGGTGAAGGAGCCGTCCGCCACGTCCGCCTCGAGCCGGTCCAGCCCGGCGAGCATGGCCGTCAGCTCGTCGTCGGTGAGCAGCCCCGCCTTGTGCAGCACACGCGCGTGGGCACGCGAGCCGGCGATGTCGTACGGCGCGAGCCGCCAGTCGAAGTGGACGGACGCGGACAGCTTCGCCAGGGCCTCGGCGGGGCCGTCCGCGAAACGGCCGCCCCAGAGCCGTACGTCACCGCTGTTGCTGCTCACTTGCGTTGCTCCTAGGGAGGTGGGTCGGTGTGCCGCGAGACTACGCCGGTGGGAGGTCCCGCCCGGCCGCGATTCGGCGACCGGCTGGCGAGGTCCGTGAAGCCCGAGGTGTCCGTACCGCCCGAGCGGGTGAGTGCGGCGCGCTCTCGTCTCGGGGTGCTCCTCACGGACGCTCGACTCATGCCGGGCGCTCGATCCATGCATGAGTATGCAGTGTGCTGCATGATTCGTCAATCGAGGGTCTGTGATGGGGCGGACGCGGCTGCCGCCCGGAGAACTTCTTGAAGGAGCTTTGAACAACAGCAACCGCTTGCCCGTACTCACGACCGAACGCAGGCGCCGCGTTTGACGAACCCACTCCTGACCCAAGTGAGGCATCCGCATGTCCAGGGCTCTTCCGAAGTACAACAAGCGTCGCGTGGCGGTCATCGGCGGCGCCGCCGCTCTGGCGCTGACCGGTGCGGTGGTCGTGAACTCCGCTCTCGCCGGGGAGACGTCCAACAGCGGCGGCACGAACGCCAAGACCCTCGCCTCCCCCGGCACGATCAGCTGCCCGGACGTCGCCTCGCGGCTCCCCGCGGTCCCGGCCACCGCGAAGGCCGAGGTCGACCGCAACCTCGCCCTGCTCAACACCCAGATCGCCGAGGCCAACAAGCGCCTCGTCGACACCGTCGGCCAGGGCGGACCCAACTTCGTCCAGAACGCCATCCTCGGCCCGCTCAAGGACAAGCGCGTCGCGACGGTCAACCGCATCGCCACCGCCATCGGCCGCACCGCCGCCAAGCCGCAGGGCCTCGACGCCCTGGCGCCGTGCGCCCTGAACGCCGGCGGCGCGGCGAACACCGGCGGGGGCGCCGCGGCCACCCCGCCCCAGGCCGGCGGCAACGCCGGGAACACCGGCAACGCGGGGAACGCCGGCAACGCGGGGAACGCCGGCAACGCCGGTGCCGCCGGCACGATCAGCTGCCCGGACGTCGCCTCGCGGCTCCCCGCGGTCCCGGCCACCGCGAAGGCCGAGGTCGACCGCAACCTCGCCCTGCTCAACACCCAGATCGCCGAGGCCAACAAGCGCCTCGTCGACACCGTCGGCCAGGGCGGACCCAACTTCGTCCAGAACGCCATCCTCGGCCCGCTCAAGGACAAGCGCGTCGCGACGGTCAACCGCATCGCCACCGCCATCGGCCGCACCGCCGCCAAGCCGCAGGGCCTCGACGCCCTGGCCGCCTGCACGCTGAACAAGTGACGTGACAGGCGTGGTGGCCGCCCCGCACGAGCACCGGCCGGGGCGGCCGCCACGGCGTGGTCCGGAGTCGCACGATTCTCCGACGCCCGAGCGCTCTTTCCCGAATAATCGTTAGACATGGGAAAGACCTATGAGCGCATCGACGGCAGACTCCGCACCTTCATCGAGGAGCAGCCCCTCTTCTTCACCGCGACCGCGCCGCTGGCCGGCGACGGAACGGTCAACCTCTCCCCCAAGGGCCTCAAGGGTTCGTTCGCCGTCCTCGACGACCGCACGGTGGCCTACCTGGACTTCGCGGGATCCCACGCGGAGACCGTCGCGCATCTGCGCGAGAACGGCCGGATCACGCTGATGTGGTGCGCCTTCCAGGGACCGCCGAACATCGTGCGGGTGCACGGCCGCGGGGAGCCGGTCTTCCGGGACGACCTCCGCTTCCCCGAACTCCTCGCCCGCTTCCCCGACATCGACGAGACCCGGCACGGCCTGCGCGCGATCATCGTCGTCCACGCCGACCTCGTACGGGACAGCTGTGGGTACGCGGTGCCCTTCATGACGTACGACGAGGACCGCGACCTGCACGCCAAGCGGTTCGCGCGGGAGGACGACGAGTCGCTCGACGCGTACTTCACCAAGAAGGAGCACATCGCGACGAGCATCGACGGGCTGCCGGGGCTGCCCCTGCCACTGCCCCCGTCCCGCCCGATGTGAGGCCCGGCCCGCGCTCGAAGCCCGCCCAGCAGCTCGACCGGGACGCCCGCGCCGCACCGGCCGAGGCCATGACGGACGCCGCGGAACCAGCCCGACGAGGGCGCGCTGCCCGCGGGCTTCGCCTACCTCGGCCAGTTCGTCGACCACGACCTCACCCTGGACGCCACCGCGGCGCACCCGGAGGACGCCCGTCACCGTCCGTCAGCTCCTCCAGGGCCGCTCCCCGGCGCTGGACCTCGACTCCCTGTACGGCCTCGGCCCGCACCACGCCTTCGACCGCCGCTTCTACGAGGACGACGGGATCCGGCTCAGGACAGGAACACACCCAGGGCGTGCGGGGCGACGGCTGGATCGTCGGCCGGCCCCTGGCCGGCTTCGAGAGATGGTCGAGCACTTCGTCGAACGGAAGGTCGACGTGGAGCCGCTGACCGCGGACGGCCTCGGGCAGGGCAGCGGCGGCGCGCGGCTCTCCGACGCGCCGCGCGCCGATCTCGCCCGGAACTGCCCGCTGTGGTTCTACGTCCTGCGCGAGGCCGAGGTCCGGGGCGACGGCAGGCCGACCGGCGTCGGCGGACGCATCGTCACCGAGGTCTTCCACCGGGCCATCGAGGGCAGCCGGCACTCCATCGTCCGCGATCCCCTCTGGCGTCCCTTCCGCAGCCCCGTGCGGGACCGCGCCGCCAAGGACGTGTTCGAGATGACCCACCTGCTGCTGTACGCCTTCGAGGAGCGGGCGGACCTTGCTCGACCCGCTGGGTCCGTGAACCCGGCCGGCACCGGCGGCTGAGCCCGCCGGCACCACCGGGACGGCGTGGGGCCGGCGGGGCGTTGCCCGGTCGGCCCTCTCGCGCTGCCGGGGCGCCGGGGCGCGGCTAGCGTCTGATCATGCGCCCTCGTGTCGTCGCTGTCCCGCTCCTGTGCGCGTCCCTGCTGCTGCTCGGTGCCGCTCCGGGCACCGGGACGGCACCGCTGCCGCTGCCCGCCCGGATGAGGGACACCGGCGGCGGCACCCAGCTGATCACGGCCGTCGCGCCGAGGGCAGGTTCCACCACCGGTGAGGTCGTCTGGTGGGAGCGGCGCGACGGCACCTGGGTGCGGGCCGGTTCCGCGAAGGCGCGGTTCGGGGCGAAGGGGCTCGTCGAGGGCACGGCCCGCCGCCAGGGGACGAACACGACACCGACCGGCCTGTACGACCTCCCGTTCGCCTTCGGCATCGAGGCGGCGCCGCCCGGGACGACGTACCCCTACCGCCGGGTGCGCCGGGACTCCTGGTGGTGCCAGGACAACGACTCCCGGTCCTACAACCGTTGGACGCAGCCGCGGGCGGCGGACTGCCGTGCCGCCGAGTCCGAGCGGCTGGTCTCGTACCGCACGCAGTACGCGTACGCCCTGGTCATCGGCTTCAACTACCGCACTCCGGTGCGCGATCGGGGGGCCGGCATCTTCCTGCACGTCGACGGGCGCGGGGCGACGGCCGGCTGTGTGTCCGTGCCGGCGGAGGCGATGCGGCGGATCCTGGCGTGGGTCGAGCCGGCCCGCGGGCCGCACCTCGCGATCGGGACGACGGGCGGGCGGACGGCGGTCACCCGGTACTGACCGGCGCCCCGCGGCACCGGCGGCCTCGCGCTCACGGGAAGGGGCGGCGGCGCGAACGTGCGGCGCTGAACACTCGGCGGTCCCGGCGCGTACTTGTGGTCCAAGGGTCAGTACCCCACGGAGGAACCGTGACCACGACGATCGCCGGCGGCCGTGCCGCCCGCCGCCAGACGATGCGCCGCATCCGTCCGCGCCGCTCCCCGGCCGTCCCGCTGCTGATCGCCGTATGGGCGGGCGCGGCGGGCGTGCTGTGGCTGTGGTGGAACAACACGCCGTCCATCGCCGACACCAACGGCATGATCCTCAACGCCGGGCGGATCACCGGTCTGCTCGCCGGCTACCTGATGGCGCTCGTCGTGCTCCAGATGGCCCGGGTGCCGGCACTGGAGCGCCGGGTGGGCTCGGACCGGGTGGCGCGCTGGCACGCGATGACCGGCCGGTACACGCTCTGCCTGACCTTCGCCCACGTGTTCCTCATCATGTGGGGGTACGCCCTCCAGGCCGGCAAGTCGCTCGGCGACATCGTCCAGCAGACGATCGACTCCGTGAACCAGCTGCCGGACATGGGCAAGGCCGCCATCGGCACCGGTCTGCTGGTGGTGATCGGGCTCGCCTCGATCGGCCCGGTGCGGCGCCGGATCCCGTACGACACCTGGTACCACGTCCACCTGATGACGTACGCGGCGGTGTTCCTGACGTTCTGGCACCAGATCACCACCGGCAACGACTTCGCCGTGGAACCGACCGCGAAGACCTTCTGGTACGTGCTGTACGGGGCGGTCACCGCGCTGGTGCTCTGGTACCGCATCCTCACCCCGATCCGGCTGAACCTGCGTCACCGCCTCTACGTCGAGGCGGTCATCGAGGAGACGCCCGGCATCGTGTCGGTGCTGATCGGCGGGCGCAAGCTGCACCGGATGGGCGCGGAGGCGGGGCAGTTCTTCCGCTGGCGGTTCATGGCGCCGGGGATGCGGTTCAGCTCCCACCCGTACTCGCTGTCGGCGGCGCCCCGGCCGGAGCTGCTGCGGATCACCGTGAAGGCGATCGGCGACCACAGCGAGGCGCTGCGCGAGCTGACGCCCGGCACGAAGGTGTGGGCCGAGGGCCCGTACGGCGCGATGACGGCGTCGCGGCGCAGCCGCGGCAAGGTGCTGCTGGTGGCCGGCGGCGTGGGCATCACGCCGATGCGGGCGCTGTTCGAGACGCTGCCGGGCGCGGCCGGGGACATCACGCTCCTCTACCGGGCCAACAGCACCCAGGACCTCGCCCTGTGGGACGAGCTGGCCAAGATCGCCGACGAGCGCGGGGCACGGTTGATGTACGCGGTCAACAGCCCCGACGGAGAGCGACCGGACATCTCGGCGGAGTCGTTGCGGCGGAAGATCCCCGACATCGACCACCACGACGTCTTCATGTGCGGGCCGAACGGCTTCGCCCAGTCGGTGTACGAGGCATTGCGCGGCGCCGGGGTCCCCGCCCGCCGCATCCACCACGAGTCGTTCGAGATGTGAGCGACGGGAATCAGGAGCTCAGGAAGAGATGCGGAAGAGTCACCCCCTCCGACGTGTAGTGCTCGCCAGCGCCGCCACCGTGTCCGGGATCGTGCTGCTGCTGGCGCTGAAGCCGGATGCGGACCCCGCCTCCTCGGCGGCCACGCTGCCCCCGCAGTCCTCGGTGCAGGGCGGAGCCGCGCAGGCCGCGGGGACCGCCACGGTCACCGGTGACGCGGTGCAGACGCAGTACGGGCCCGTGCAGGTCCGGCTGACGGTGGCGGGCGGGAAGGTCACCCAGGCCGAGGCCGTGCAGATGCCCAAGGGCGGGCAGAGCGACCAGATCAACGCGAACGCGGTGCCCAAGCTCAACCAGGCGGCCGTCGCGGCCGGCAGCGCCGACATCGACTCCGTCTCGGGGGCCACGTACACCAGCGAGGGCTACAAGAAGTCGTTGCAGTCGGCGCTGGACAAGGCGAAGGCGAGCGCGGGGGCCTCCCAGGGCTCCGGTGGCGCCGCGCAGGTCTCCGGCACGTTCACCGGTGACGCGGCGAACACCCAGTACGGGCTGGTGCAGGTCCGCATCACCGTCAGCAACAACAAGATCACCAAGTCGGAGACCGTCCAGGCGCCCAAGGGCGGGCAGAGCGACCAGATCACCTCGAACGCGGTGCCCAAGCTCAACCAGGCCGTGGTCACCACGCAGAGCCCCGACATCGACGCGGTGTCCGGGGCCACGTACACCAGTACCGGCTACCGGCAGTCCCTCCAGTCGGCGATCGACAAGGCGAACGCGAGCGCCGGGTCGCAGGGTTCGGGGTCGCAGGGCTCCGCGTCCCAGGGCTCCGCGTCCCAGGGCTCCGGTTCGCAGGACGCGGGGTCGCAGGGTTCCGGGAGCGCCCAGGCGTCCGGCACCTTCACCGGTGACGCGGCGAACACGCAGTACGGGGCCGTGCAGGTCCGCATCACCGTCGCCGGCGGGAAGATCACCAAGGCGGAGGCGGTGCAGGCGCCCAAGGGCGGCCAGAGCGACCAGATCACCGCGAACGCGGTGCCCAAGCTCAACCAGGCGGCCGTCGCGGCCGGCAGCGCCGACATCGACGCGGTGTCCGGGGCGACCTACACCAGCGGAGGCTACAAGCAGTCCCTCCAGTCGGCGCTGGACCAGGCCGGTGGCTGAGACGGTGGCCGAGTCGGCACAGGCTCCCGCCGCGGTACGTCACGCGGAGGAGGTCATGGGGACGGTCTTCTCCTTCGACGTCCGCGGCGGGGAATCCGGCGCGGTGCGGGCGGCGCTCCGATCGGCGATCGCCTCCCTGCACCGGGTCGACGAGGTGTTCAGCACCTATCGCGAGGACAGCCAGATCTCCCGGCTGGCGCGCGGTGAGCTGAGCGTCGAGGAGTGTGATCCCGAGGTGGCCGAGGTGCTGGAGCTGGGCGCCGAGGCGGAGCGGGTGACCGGCGGCTGGTTCAGCATGCGCTACCAGGGCGGCCGGCTCGATCCGACGGGGATCGTCAAGGGCTGGGCGGCCGAGCGGGCGGCCCGGCTGATCGCCGAGGCGGGTGTGAGCGGGGTGAGCGTCAACGGCGGCGGCGACGTGCAGTTGATGGGTGTGCCGGGGCCGGACCGGCCCTGGCGGGTCGGGGTGTCGGATCCGCTGCGCCCGGGCGGGCTCGCGGCGGTGGTCTCCGCGGCCGGGGCCGACGAGCTGGCGGTGGCCACGTCCGGGACGGTCGAGCGGGGGGCGCACATCGTCGACCCGCGCACGGGGCGCTCGGCGGTGACGGACCTGGTCGCGGTGACCGTGGTGGCCCCCCGGCTGACCTGGGCGGACTGCTGGGCGACGGCGGCGTTCGCGATGGGGTCGCGGGAGGCGCTGCAGTGGTTGGAGTCGCTGCCGGACGTGGAGGCCTTACTGGTCACGGCGGGCGACGAGGTGCGGTGCACCGGCGGGCTGGCGCGGCGGCTCGGCTGAGCCGGCCGGGGGGACGGATCGCGCGGCGCGGCGCCGACCGGCTGCCGCCGCGTACCCGTGCCGCCCCGGCGCCACGCGCTCCCGCGGTCGCGCCGGATGCCGTCGGGGACGAGCTGCGGGACGTCACCTGCTCATGGGCCAGGGGAACCGTACGCCACCCGGTTCGGGCTCGGGCGCGGAAACCAGACGCCACCCACCCGGGGCCCGGAGGGAACCGGACGCCGCCCGCTTCGGGCGCGGAGAACCGGACGCCGCCCAAGGGCGCGGCAAACTGAGCGTCTCCCAAGGGCCCGGGGACCTGGACGCCCCCGCCCCGAGGCGCGGGAACCGCCCGACCGGCCACGGTCAGCCCGCGGTCCCCGCACCACACGGGCTCGCCCACCGCACGGGCTCTCGCACCGCACAGGCTCGCGCACCGCACAGGCTCTCGCACCGCACGGGCTCGCACACCGCGCCGGCTCGCGCACCGCTCAGTGACCGTTCTGCGCCAACCGCAGCAAGTGGTCCGCGAGCGCCTGGCCCCCCGTGGGCTCCCGGCTGATCAGCAGCAACGTGTCGTCACCCGCGATCGTCCCCAGGATGTCGTGCAGTTCGGCCTGGTCGATCGCCGAGGCGAGGAACTGCGCCGCCCCCGGAGGGGTCCGCAGGACCACGAGGTTGGCGGACGCCTCCGCCGAGATCAGCAGTTCCTGGGACAGCCGCCGCATCCGCTCCTCCTTCGCCGACCCCCCCAGCGGAGCGCGCGGCGTGCGGAAACCACCCTCGCTCGGCACCGCGTAGATCAGGTCGCCGTCGGTGTTGCGGATCTTCACCGCGTTCAGCTCGTCCAGGTCCCGGGAGAGCGTCGCCTGGGTGACGCTCAGCCCGTCGTCGGCGAGCAGCTTCGCCAACTGGCTCTGCGAGCGCACCGGTTGCCGGTTGAGGATGTCCACGATCCGGCGGTGGCGGGCGGTACGCGTCTGCGGCACGGCGGGCCCGTTCGCCCCCGGCTGCTCGTGATCCTGCGCCTGGCTCATCGTCGTCTCATTCTCCGGATCGTCCGTCCCCGCCCACTGCGTCGAGGAGGCCGGGCAGTGCCCCGAGGAAGGCGTCCGCCGCGTCGTCGCCGAGGTTCAGCGGCGGCATCAGCCGGACGACGTCGGGGGCGGGCGCGTTCACCAGGAATCCGGCCTCCTGAGCCGCCTGCTGCGTCTGGGGCGCGAGCGGCTCGGTGAGCACGATACCCAGGAGTAGGCCCGCGCCCCGGACACCGTCGACCAACGGGTGCCCGAGACCCTCGATTCCCTCCCGCAGCTTCTCGCTCTGCCGCTTGACGTTCTCCAGCAGCCCCTCGTTCTCGATGGTGTCGAGGACGGCGATTCCGGCGGCGCAGGCGACCGGGTTGCCGCCGAAGGTCGTCCCGTGGTGGCCGGGACCGAGGAGTTCCGCCGCCCGCCCGAAGGCGACCGTCGCGCCGAGCGGCAGTCCGCCGCCGAGTCCCTTCGCCAGAGTGACGACGTCCGGCAGGACGCCCTCGTGGGCCTGGTACTCGAACCAGTGGCCGGTACGGCCGACGCCGGTCTGCACCTCGTCGAGCACCAGCAGCGCGCCGGAGGCGGCCGTGATCGCGCGGGCGGCCTTCAGATAGCCGGCGGGCGGGACGACGACGCCGTTCTCGCCCTGGACCGGCTCGATGATCACGAGGGCGGTCTCCTCGGTCACCGCGGCGGCCAGCGCCTGCGCGTCGCCGTACGGGACGTGGGTGACGTCCCCCGGCAGCGGCAGGAAGGGGTCCCGCTTGGCGGGCTGGCCGGTGAGGGCGAGGGCGCCCATGGTGCGGCCGTGGAACCCGCCGGTGGTGGCGACCATGTGGGCGCGCCCGGTGAGCCGACCGATCTTGAAAGCGCCCTCGTTGGCCTCGGCGCCGGAGTTGCAGAAGTAGACCCGGCCGTCCCGGCCGAAGCGCTGGAGGAGCCGCTCGGCGAGCGCGACGGGCGGCTCGGCGACGAACAGGTTGGAGACATGGCCGAGGGAGGCGATCTGCCGGCTGACGGCGTCCACGACCGCGGGGTGGGCGTGGCCGAGCGCGTTGACGGCGATGCCGCCGACGAAGTCGAGGTACTCGTTGCCGTCGGCGTCCCACACCCGGGTGCCCTCGCCGCGGACCAGGGGCAGGCGGGGGGTGCCGTAGTTGTTCATGAGCGCGCCCTGCCACCGCGCCGTCAGGTCCTGGTTGCTCACGACGACTCCCCCTTGTGCTCGTCGGGCACGACCATCGTGCCGATGCCCTCGTCGGTGAAGATCTCCAGCAGGATCGAGTGCTGGACCCGCCCGTCGATGACCCGGGCGGTGGTGACGCCGTTGCGCACGGCGTGCAGGCAGCCCTCCATCTTGGGGACCATGCCGGAGGACAGCTCCGGCAGCAGCTTTTCCAGTTGGGAGGCGGTGAGGCGGCTGATCACCTCGTCGGAGTTCGGCCAGTCCTCGTAGAGGCCCTCGACGTCGGTGAGGACCATGAGGGTTTCGGCGCCCAGTGCCGCAGCGAGTGCCGCAGCCGCCGTATCAGCATTGACGTTGTAGACATGTCCGTCGTCCTGGGAACGGGCGATCGACGAGACGACCGGGATGCGGCCGTCGGCGAGCAGGGCCTCGATGGCGCCCGTGTCGATCGCGGTGATCTCGCCCACCCGTCCGATGTCGACCAACTCGCCGTCGATCTCGGGCTGGTGCTTGATGGCGGTGATGGTGTGCGCGTCCTCGCCGGTCAGTCCGACGGCCAGCGGGCCGTGCTGGTTGAGCAGCCCGACCAGCTCGCGCTGGACCCGCCCGGCCAGCACCATCCGGACGACGTCCATGGCGTCCTCGGTGGTGACGCGCAGGCCGGCCTTGAACTCGCTGACGATGCCGTGCTGGTCGAGGGCGGCGCTGATCTGCGGTCCGCCGCCGTGCACGACGACGGGTTTGAGGCCCGCGTGGTGCAGGAAGACGACGTCCTGCGCGAAGGCGGCCTTCAGGTCCTCGTCGATCATGGCGTTGCCGCCGAACTTGATCACGACGGTCCTGCCGTTGTGACGGACCAGCCAGGGCAGTGCCTCGATGAGGATCTGTGCCTTGGGGAGCGCGGTGTGCTTACGCGTGGTGCTCATGAGGAGTAGGCGCTGTTCTCGTGGACGTAGTCGGCGGTGAGGTCGTTGGTCCAGATGGTGGCGGTCTCGGAGCCGGCGGCGAGGTCGGCGACGATGTGCACCTCGCGGTAGCGCATGTCGACCTTCTCGCGGTCCTCGCCCACGCCGCCGTTCTTGCACACCCAGACGCCGTTGATGGCGACGTTCAGCCGGTCGGGCTCGAAGGCGGCCCGTGTGGTGCCGATGGCGGACAGGACCCGGCCCCAGTTGGGGTCCTCGCCGTGGATGGCGCACTTCAGGAGGGTGTTACGGGCGATGGAGCGGCCCACCTCGACGGCGTCGTCCTCGCTCGCGGCGTTGACCACCTCGACCTTGATGTCCTTGCTGGCGCCCTCGGCGTCCCGGATCAGCTGCTGGCCGAGGTCGTCGCAGACGGCCCGCACGGCCTCGGCGAACTCCGCGTACTGCGGGGTGACCCCGGAGGCGCCGGAGGCGAGCAGCAGCACGGTGTCGTTGGTGGACATGCAGCCGTCGGAGTCGACGCGGTCGAAGGTGACCCTGGTGGCGGCGCGCAGCGCCTGGTCCAGTGCGGTGCTGTCGAGGTCGGCGTCGGTGGTGAGGACGACGAGCATGGTGGCGAGACCGGGGGCGAGCATGCCGGCGCCCTTGGCCATGCCGCCGACCGTCCAGCCGTCCTTCGTCACGACGGACGTCTTGTGCACGGTGTCGGTGGTCTTGATGGCGATGGCGGCCTTCTCGCCGCCGTGCTCGGACAGCTGTGCCGCGGCCGTCTCGACGCCCGGCAGGAGCTTGTCCATGGGGAGCAGGACGCCGATCAGGCCGGTGGAGCAGACCGCGACCTCGCCCGCGCCCACCCCGAGCACGTCCGCGGCCTTCTCGGCGGTGGCGTGCGTGTCCTGGAAGCCCTTCGGCCCGGTGCAGGCGTTGGCGCCGCCGGAGTTGAGGACGACGGCGGCCAGCTCACCGCTCCGCAGGACCTGCTCCGACCACAGGACCGGCGCGGCCTTGACGCGGTTGGAGGTGAAGACACCGGCGGCGGCGCGGCGGGGCCCGGCGTTGACCACGAGGGCCAGGTCCGGGTTGCCGTTCTCCTTGATCCCGGCGGCGATGCCCGCCGCCGTGAACCCCTTGGCTGCCGTGACACTCACGGTGCGACTCCGATCGTGGAAAGTCCGGTGGTCTCGTCGAGACCGAGGGCGATGTTCATGCTCTGGACGGCACCGCCCGCGGTGCCCTTGGTCAGATTGTCGATGGCGCTGATGGCGATGACCCGTCCCACGGCCTCGTCGTACGCGACCTGTACCTGAACGGCGTTGGAACCGTGGACGGACGCCGTGGCGGGCCACTGGCCCTCGGGCAGCAGGTGGACGAACGGCTCGTCGGCGTAGGCCTTCTCGTAGGCGGCGCGGAGGGACTCGCCGGTGACGCCCTGGCGTGCGGAGGCGCTGCACGTGGCGAGGATGCCCCGCGACATCGGCGCGAGGGTCGGCGTGAAGGACACGGAGACCCGCTCCCCCGCCGCGGCGCTGAGGTTCTGGATCATCTCGGGCGTGTGCCGGTGCCCACCGCCGACGCCGTACGGCGACATCGAGCCCATGACCTCGCTGCCCAGCAGGTGCGGCTTGGGCGTCTTGCCCGCGCCGGAGGTGCCGGAGGCGGCGACGATCACGGCTTCGCTGCCGGCGAGCCCCGCCGCGTACGCCGGGAAGAGCGCGAGGGAGACGGCCGTGGGGTAGCAACCGGGGACCGCGATGCGCTTGGACCCCTCCAGCGCGGCGCGGCCACCCGGCAGTTCGGGGAGGCCGTAGGGCCAGGTTCCGGCGTGCGGCGAGCCGTAGAACCGCTCCCAGTCGGCCGGGTCCTTCAGCCGGAAGTCGGCGCCCATGTCGACGACGAGGACGTCCGGGCCGAGCTGCTCGGCCACGGCGGCGGACTGGCCGTGCGGGAGGGCGAGGAAGACGACATCGTGTCCGGCGAGGACGTCCGCGGTGGTCTCCTGGAGCACACGGCCGGCCAGCGGCAGCAGGTGCGGCTGGAGCGCGCCCAGCTTCTGGCCCGCGTTGGAGTTGCCGGTCAGGGCGCCGATCTCGACCTCGGGGTGCGCGAGGAGCAGGCGCAGCACTTCGCCGCCCGCGTATCCGCTCGCTCCGGCCACTGCCGCACGTACCGCCATGGAATCCTCCTCCTGGATGGCATGACTATACGTTTCGTTGCACGTTTATGCAATCTGTTTCGGGTCTTCCGCCGCGGTGGCTGCGGCCGAGGACCGGGAGCCACAGGAGACATGCCAGCAGGGGGACGGCGGCGTAGGTGGCCATGCCCACGCCGGAGCCCAGCCCGTCCATGAGCGCGCCGAGGACGAGATAGCCGATGCCGATGAGCGCCGACTCCACGAACGCGATCATCGACAGCAGGCTCGCCCGGTGGCGCGACGGCACGGCCTCGTTGAACACGTTGTCCACGATCACGGCGGTGATCTCGGGAATTCCGACCAGGACCAGGAACGCGGCGATGGTGACCCAGACAAGGCCGAGGCCGCTCAGGCCGAGCGCCGCGGCGAGCGTCAGGAGAGACACCGGGACGATGACCCGGTACCCGATGCGCCGGTCCACGCGGTCCGACAGCAATGGAGTGAGCCCGCCGGCGAAGAACCCCGCCGATATGACCACGCTGACCAATGCGGTGCCCGCTCCCTGATCGGAGAGGGTCTTCTGCGTGAAGATGATGTACGGCGTCAAGGTCGCATGCATCAATCCGGACACCACGACGAGCGTCACGAGCGCCGGCGTGGCGACCCGAAGCACCGCCCGCCATGCTGTGGCGTCGCCGTGCTCCTCCTCGGCTCCGTCCTGCTCGTCCACCGCGTCCGCGCCGCGGATCTCGGGCACCCGTGACATCAGCACCACCACGGCCAGGGCGACAGCAGCAGCCGAACCGACGTAGACGGCTCCCCAGGAGATCCGCTGCAGTTGGCCGCCGAGGACGATGGCGGCTCCCGAGGTGACCGTCCCGAGCATGGTGAACCGAGACTTGATCTTGACGTAGCCGGCCGTTGCACCACGACGCACGAGCAGGTCGTACAGAAGGGCGGTGTCCGAACCGGACACACATGCCATGCCCACGCCCTGCCCGATGAACAACGCCAGGAACACCCAGTAGTCGGAGGACGCCGCCTGACCGAGCAGACATCCAGCTGTCAGCACCTGGCCGATCACGATGCCGGCACGCCTGCCGATTCGGTCGGCGATGACTCCCGTCGGCAACTCCGCCAGTCCGCTGACCAGATAGAGCAGCGTCTGAAGGAGGGCCACTTGCCCGGCGGAGAAGCCTCGCTGCTGAAGGAAGACGACGAATACGCCGCGCTGGAACAGCGAGTTGGCGAGCACGGCGTACACGTAGAACGGGCGCGTGACGCCTCGTGCCGCGTCGTCCGGTGCAGCCGACCCGCCAAGGGCCTCCGTGGTGCCGGTCATGCTGCGGGCTCCCCCTGGTGACTCCGGTGATCACACGCGCCCCCCGAAGGCGACCCCATCACTCTCATCCAGGGGTTCACACTGTCAAGTGCACTACCGGGTCGGGGTTCACGCTCCCGTGCTGAGCTCCGGCTCTCATCGACGTTCACGCACAGCGAGCGGTCACGGCGGCTCCGGGCGGTCAGTGCCCACCGCGTCGGCTCCCTCAGGGGTCCTTGCACCGTGCCCGCCTGGGCCGATCGGCCTGATCAGGCGGACACAGCGCAAGGACCCCTTAGTCTCCCCGTCATGGGCAACGTCTTCCGGGCCGGCGCCGACCGGCTGGACCTGTCGAACGGCGCGACCGAGGTCTTCGTGGAGGTGCTGACCCTCGCCGTCGCGGCGCTCGCGGGGCGCCCCTGGGAGCTGCGGTTCGCGGCACTGCTGTCCGCGCAGGACCAGTACGTGTGGGGCCGGGGCGCGGTCGGCTTCGATCTCGCCGAACTGGACTGGGGCGCCACGGCGCGGGAGCGGGCCGCCGCACGGGCCTTCGTCCTGCGCGTGACCGACCTGGCCGCCCGCGGACACCGCTGGGAGGAGCTGGGCTACGATCCGGTGCGCGCGCCCGCCCACCTGCTGCGGTTCCGGGAGATCGTCACGTCCTTCGTGCCGCCCGCCGCCACCCCGCCCGGCGACGCGCTCCCGCCGCCGGCCGTGGCCTGCTGCGTGCGGCACCGGGTGCTGAGCGGGCTGCCGGGGTGGGAGGGATGCGTCTTCTGCCACCGTGACGGCCCGGCATGGTGATCACCACGACCGGCCCGGCATCATGATCACCATGACACCGATCACCGGCTTCGACCTGACCGGCTTCACCGAGCGCGAGCCGGGCCTGTGGACCGACGCGGCGGGAGTCGTCCTGTCCGTCCACTTCTTCCCGCTCGTTCCCGACCTGCCGGCCCCGCTGCACGAGACGGAGCGGTTGCGGGCCGGGCTCGCCCAGGGGGTGGCCGCGGCCGGCGGAGGGCTGATCGAGGCGGCGCACGGCGAGGTGGACGGCGTCCCCGCCCTGCGCCAACTGGTGAAGATGCCGCTGGGCAGCCGGCCCGGGCAGGCCTTCCTCGCGACCTGGACCGTGCCGCGGGCCGGGTGCAGCACCGTCCTGAAGGTGCAGGCCGCCGAGGGCGCGACGACCGGCATGCGGGAGGCGATGGTCATGGCCCGGGTGGGACCGGCCGACTACTTCCGGCCCCATCCGTACGCCGGCGGGGGACAGCTGGGCGGGCTGCCGTACCACGTCGGCGACGACGAGCAGTGGGACGCGCAGTTCCCCGACCACCCGCTCACCCTCGTCCGGGCGGTCCTGCGGCGGATCACGCCCACGATCACCCTCGACGAGCGCTTCAAGGCGCTGCCGGCGTTCGCGGGCCCGGCGGCGCAGCCCCCGGCACCGCAGGCCCCCTACCCGCCGCAGGCCCCGCACAGCGCACAGCCGCCGCAGGCGCCTCAGGGGGCCTGCCCCCCGCAGACACCCCCGTTCCCGCATCACCCGCAGGCCCCCGTCCCTCAGCCGACCTACGCCCCGCAAGCGCCGCAGACGCCGCCCAAGCGGGGCTGGTTCCGGCGGAAGGACGGCTGAGGGAGGTCCCGGGAGAGCCGGCTACCGCTGTCTGATCCGCAGGAAGGTGACGGAGTTCGCCGGGAAGGTGTAGGTGAACCTGTCGGCGACCCCGGTGACGGTGGAGGTGACCGGAGCGACCGGCGTCTCCGTCTCCGTGTTGACCGCGTCGGGCGCCGCCGTCAGGGTGGTCGCCTTCGCGCGGGAGGCGACCCTGGCGCCGCCGAGGTCGATCGCGGTGCGGGCGGCCGCCGACTGGGCGTTGACGACCTTGACGATCAGGTCGCCCGTCCGGTCGTCCTCGGTGACGACCTGCCGGAACGGTTCGGCCGGCTTGTCGTCGGTGAAGTGGCCCCACTCCTGGCCGTCGAGGTACAGGGTGACCTGCCGGCCCCGCACCTTGATGTCGATGTCGTAGGCGCGACCGGTCTCGATCGTCCCGGGCTTGGAGAGGAGCGTGGACTTCCCGCCGTCCACGGCCTGCTCGACGGCTGAGGAGGTGTTGTTCCAGCCGCCCAGGTTCCACCAGTAGTAGGAGCCGGTGTCCTTCACGCCGAAGGCGACGAGGAAGCCCTCCTTGCCGGACTTCTTGGTGGCCTTCACGTGCAGGTCGTAGTCGTGCCAGGCCGGGTCACCGGCCGAGACCATGGTGTTCTCGGCGGCCACGTCGGTCTGCACGTACTGGCCGTCCTGGAGCGACCAGCTGCCGCCCCCGGTGTGCGTCCACCGCGAGGCGTCGCCGGAGAAGTCGTCGGTCAGCAGCGCGGCGCCGTCGGCACCGGTGACCCTCACGTCGTCGTACGCCGCCGTCGTCGCCCAGGTCGACAGGCCGACGGCACCGGTGATGGGGCCCTGCGCCGAGGGCGTCCCCGTGGCCTTGGACGGCACCACCCGGTCGCCGACGTTGGTCATGAACAGCTTCTGGACCTCGTAGTTGGCCGAGTTCCAGGAGGCGTGGTTGTTGAACCAGACCATGTCGGGGCGCCACTGGACGTAGTCCTCGTTGGCGAAGAGCGGGGCGTAGGAGGCGAGCTTGACGACGTCCGCGTTGCGCTCCAGGCCGGTCATGAAGGCCGCTTCGGCGAGGCCGTTGCCGAAGGCGTTGCCCTGGGAGGCGTACTCGCCGAGGAAGACCTTGGGGCCGCTGCGGTCGTAGGAGTCGTAGCGGTCGTTGTTCTGCAGGAACCACTGCGGGCTGTTGTAGTAGTGCTCGTCGACCATGTCGACGTTCTCTTCACGGTTGAGCCGCCACGCCGTGTCGAAGGTCGAACCGGAGTCGTCGGGGCCGGAGTTGGAGACGACGGTGATGTCCGGGTACGCGGCCTCGATCGCGGCGCGGAACCGCTTGAACCGTTCCATGAACTCGACCGGCAGGTTCTCCTCGTTGCCGACCCCGACGTGGGTGAGGCGGAAGGGCTTCGGATGTCCCATCTGGGCGCGCTTCCTGCCCCATGTCGAGGTCACCGGGCCGTTGGCGAACTCGATGAGGTCCAGGGTGTCCTGGATGTGCCTCTTGAGCAGCGCGTCGTCGACGACGGCCCTGTTCTGCCCGCAACCGGTCACCAGGGCCGGCACGACGGGCAGCGGCATCGCGCCGATGTCCTCGGCGAAGCGGAAGTACTCGTAGTAGCCGAGGCCGTAACTCTGGTTGTAACCCCAGAAGTTGGCGTTGGTGGCGCGCTGTTCGACCGGCCCGATGGTGTCCTTCCACTGGTAGGACCGGGCGCGCTGCCAGCCGGAGGCCTCGCTGTAGTCCTGCATGGAGCCGGTGTTGACCAGGCAGCCGCCGGGGAAGCGCAGGAAGCCCGGGTGCAGGGCGGCGACCTTCTCCGCGAGGTCCTTGCGCAGGCCGCCCGGCTGGTTCTTGTAGGTGTCGCGGGGGAAGAGCGAGACCATGTCGAGGGCGGCCGCCGCGGAGGAGCCGACCGTGAGGCGCCCGGCGCTGCTGGTGCGGGTCGCGGTGAAGGTGGCCCGGTACCGGGCCCAGCCGCCCGCCCGTACGGCGACCCGGCGGGCGGTGGCCAGGGCGCCGTCGGCGTCCTGCAACGAGACCGTGAGGGCCGTGCCGGCCTCGGCGCGGGCCCACACCGAGAAGTCGTACCTCCTGCCCTGCTCGACCCGGATGCCGGTGTTGTAGCCGGCGTTGGTGACGGACGAGCCGGCACCGAGCGAGAGGTAGGCACGGTTGCGGTCGTTGAGGCGGCCGGCGTCGTTCAGGACCTGCGCGGCGCCGTCGACCGTCCACGAGGTGAGCGGGGTGTAGGAGCGGTTGTCGACGGCTGCGTACTCGAAGGAGCGGTTCTGCACGAGTTCGGCGTACAGGCCGCCGTCGGCGGCGCGGTTGATGTCCTCGAAGAAGACGCCGTACATGGTGTCGTCGATCGTCGCGCCGCGCGCGGTGGGATCGACGGTGATGGCGTAGTCGGTGACGTCGGCGGCCCGGGCGGGTGCGGGCAGGGCGGCCGAGGCCAGCAGCAGGGCGGTGGCGCTGAGACCGAGTCTCCAGCGGGTGCGTGACATGGATACTCCGCAGCTCTCTGTTCAGATGTTCGAGATATCGGACTTTCGTCAGCACTTCGAACGGCAAGATAGGGAGGTGACGGAGGGACGTCAACGGGGCGTGCAGTGGCGGACGGGACAAACGAAGCCCGGGGAGGCAGAGCGGTGGACGAGTTCCGGCCAGTGTCCGACGTTCTGGTTCATCTGGCCGGGAGCTGGCGCGTGGAGCGGTCGGTGAGGGATCTCGCGAGCGGTGACGAGGGCTGGTTCACCGGGACGACCGTGTTCCGGCCACTGGACGGCGGCGGCCTGCTGCACGAGGAGTCCGGCACCTTCACCTGGCGGGGCGTGGCACGGCCGGCCGCGCGGACGCTGCGCTTCCTGCCGGGGGTGACGGCGGGCACGGCGGACGTGCGGTTCGCCGACGGGCGCCCCTTCCACGACCTGGACCTCAGAAGCGGACGGCACGTCACCGACCACCCGTGCGCCGCCGATCTCTA
The DNA here is from genome assembly GCF_055573695.1 of Streptomyces sp. NPDC030143. Taxonomy (NCBI): domain Bacteria; kingdom Bacillati; phylum Actinomycetota; class Actinomycetes; order Kitasatosporales; family Streptomycetaceae; genus Streptomyces; species Streptomyces sp. NPDC030143. The sequence goes on along the minus strand of NZ_JBVIAY010000015.1, from coordinate 148,578 downwards.
CCGGGGCGACTTCACCGTCCGGGACGCCGACCGCTGGCGGACGGTCTGGCGGGTGGGCGGCCCCGCCAAGGACCTCGTCCTGGTCACCGACTACGTCCGCGAGCGCTGAGCGGGCAGCCCGTCGAACCGCAGGTTCCAGCGTCCGCACCAGCCGGTGAGCGTGGTCGTCGACAGCGGTCGCACATCGATGTTCCAGTACGACGCGGGCGGTGCCGCCAGCGCGTAGACCAGGGCGGCGCGGATCACGCTCGGCTCGGCCACCGCGACGATCCGCCCGCCGTCCTCCGCCGGCCGGGTGTCGAGCCAGCCGCCCACCCGTGAGACGAACGAGGTGAGCGCCTCGCCGCCGTGCGGAGTGGCCCGGGGGTCGGCCAGCCAGGCGTCCACCGCCTCCGGTTCGCGGGCCATCGCCTCCCCGAGGGTGAGCCCCCGCCAGCGGCCCATGTCGCAGTCGCGCAGGGCGAGCTGCACGAGCGGGGCGTAGCCGAGCGCCTCGCCGGTGGCCCGGCTGCACGGGGTCGGCGAGCAGTAGCGCAGCTCGGCGGCCGCGAGCGGCAGCAGGTCACCCGCCACGCGCAGTACCTCGTCCCAGCCGGCCTGGTCCAGCGGCCGGTCGTCATCGAAGCGCTCCGCGAGCAGCGGCAAGCTGCGCGCGGCCGCGACGAAGGTGACCCGCAGTGCCATGCGGTGATGGTGGGGCGCACAAGTGCGCAGGTCAAGGGGTGTTGTCCGGGGACTTTTCGAACGTCTCGAAAACGAGGGCCATCCACTGGTCGGGTTTCTCCAGCGCGGCGAAGCCGACCTTCTCGTACACGCCGTGCGCGTCGTGCGTGGCCAGCAGCAGGCGGCGCGGTCCGTGCGGCCGCAGGTGGTCGCGGACGGCCGCGACGAGCGCCGTGCCGAGGCCCTTGCCGCGTGCCGCCGGGTCGACGTACACGTCACACAGCCAGGCGAAGGTCGCCAGGTCGGTCACGACCCGCGCGTAGGCGACCTGCTCGCCCGACGCCGTGTCGTACACACCGAAGTTGAGCGACCCGGCGATCGCCCGGTCCTGCTTCTCCCGCTCGCGGCCGAGGGCCCAGTAGGCGTCGGTGGACAGCCACCGGTGGACGCGGGCGGCGTCGAGGCGGGCGGGGTCGGTGGAGATCTCGTAGCCCTCGGCCAGGGGCGGGGTGTCGGTCATGGGGGGAGGGTCACAGACCGGGCACCGGGTGTCGAACGGATTCCGCGAGCACCTCGTCGCAGGCCTTCCGCAACCGCCGTACCCCCTCGGCGATCTCCGCCGTTCCGGCCACCGCGGCGAAGCTCAACCGGACGTGGGCGGCCGGGGGTTCGGCGCTGAAGTACGGGCGGCCGGGGGTGAGGGCGACGCCCGCGCGCAGGGCGGCGTCCGTGAGAGCGCCCTCCGTCCCGGAGCCGACGGCCCGGGAGACGCCGCCGGAGCCGTCGGGCAGGCGCAGCCACAGGTGGTAGCCGCCGGACGGGACGTGCGGCAGGGCCAGTTCGGGCAGGTGGAGGGCGAGCGCGGAGGTCATCGCGTCCCGCCGCGCCCGCAACTCGGCGGCAATGGCGCGCAGGTGGCGCGGCCAGGCGGGCGAGCCGACGAGTTCGAGCGCGGCCTCCTGGAGCGGCCGGGGCACGAAGAAGGTGTCGACGACCTGGATGGCGCGCAGCCGCTCCAGGACCGGTCCGCGGGCGGCCAGCGCGCTGACCCGGAAGCTCGGCGAGGTCGCCTTGGTGAGCGAGCTCACGTGGACGACGACGCCGTCGGGGTCGTCGGCGACGAGCGGGCGCGGCAGCGGCCCGGCGTCCTCGTGGGCGAGCCGGCGCACGAAGTCGTCCTCGACGACGAAGGCGCCCGCCTCGCGCGCGATGCGCAGCACCTCACCGCGCCGGGCGGGGGCGAGGACGGCGCCGGTGGGGTTCTGGAACAGCGGCTGGCAGACGAAGACCCGGGCGCCGGTCGCGCGGAACGCGTCGGCGAGCAGCTCCGGTTTGACCCCGTCGCGGTCGACGGGCACCGGTACGGGACGCAGTCCCGCGGAGCGGGCGATGGCCAGCATGCCGGGGTAGGTGGGCGACTCCACGAGCACCGGCGCGCCCGGCGGGGCCAGGGCGCGCAGGGCGGTGGTGAGCGCCGTCTGGCCGCCCGCGCTGACCAGGACGTCGGCCGCGCCGACCGAGCCGCCGAGGGAGCGGGCGAACCACTCGCGCAGTTCGGGCAGGCCCTCCATGGGGGGTCGCCCCCAGGCCCCGGGGCGCCGGCCGGCCCGGGCGAGGGCGGCGGACATCGCCCGCTCCGGCTGGAGCGAGGGGTGCAGATAGCCGCCGTTGAACTCGATCACGCCGGGAGGCGGGGCGGACAGCGAGACGGTGACCCCGGAGGCGTCGACCGAGCGCGGGACGAGGTCGGCGGCCCCGTCCGCGCTCAGCGCGACCTCCTGCCAGGAGGTGTCCCCGGCGGGGGCGGCCGGGGTGAGCGGCGGGCGGGCCCGGAACGCGCCGGCGCCGGGCCGGGTGACCACCAGCCCCTCGGCGGCAAGGTGCGCGAGAGCCCGCGAGACGGTCACCGGACTCACCCGGAACCGCTCGACGAGGGCCCGGCTCGACGGGAGCTTCTCGCCGGGTGAGTAGCGGTCGAGCTCCCGCCGCAGCCGTTCCGCCAGTTCACCCACACTGCTACGCTCATGCATGAAGACAGAGAGTAGCGCTATCCGCAAGCCGACGATAGCGGTCACCGCTCCGCCGACCCGCGGGTTCGGCACCCTCCAGGCAGCCCTGGGCGTGGTCGCCTTCTCGCTCACCTTTCCCGCCACCGCCTGGGGACTGGAGGGCTTCGGGCCCTGGTCGCTGGTCGCGGTGCGCAGCGTCCTGGCCGCCCTGATCGCCGGCGCCTGTCTGCTCCGGCTGCGCGTACCGCTCCCGCCCCGGCGGCACCGGGCGGGGCTCGCCGTCGTGGCCGCCGGGGTCGTCGTGGGCTTCCCGATGCTCACCACGCTCGCGCTGGGGACGTCCACCACCGCGCACGCCGCCGTCGTGGTGGGTCTGCTGCCGTTGACCACGGCCCTGCTGTCCGCCCTGCGCATCGGCTCGCGCCCCTCCCGCACTTTCTGGGCTGCGGCGCTGGCGGGCGCCGCGGCGGTGGTGGCGTTCACCGTGCGGCAGAGCGGCGGGGCCCTGACCACCGCCGACCTCTACCTGTTCGGGGCGCTGCTGGTGTGCGCCGCCGGGTACACGGAGGGCGGCAGGCTCGCCCGGGTCATGCCGGGCTGGCAGGTCATCGCCTGGGCGCTGGTGCTCTGCCTGCCGCTGAGCGTGCCGGCCGCGGCGATCGCGCTCTTTGTCGAACCGGTCCGGCTGACCGCGCACGCCGTGGCCGGGCTGCTGTGGGTCGCGGCCGGTTCGCAGTTCCTCGGCCTGGTCGTCTGGTACCGGGGCATGGCGGCCGTCGGCATCCCCCGAGCCAGCCAGTTGCAGTTGGCGCAGCCCCTGCTCACACTGGTGTGGTCGGTGCTGCTGCTGGGTGAGCACCTGACACCCGCCGCCCCGCTGACGGCAGCGGCCGTCCTGGTCTGCATCGCCGTCACCCAGCGGGCTCGCGGCTGAGCGGGGCCTCGACCGGCCCGCGGCCACCGATCGCTGCTCCACATGGTGAGGAGGCCCCTCGAGATGCAAGCCACCGTGGGCGACCAGCTTGTCCAGCACGGCAGGGTGGTCGGCCAACACGACAAGGTCGGCGAGATCGTCGAAGTACTCGGCCAGGAGGGCAAACCCCCGTACCGCGTCCGTTTCCAGGACGGGCACGAGGGGCTGTGCTCGCCCGGCCCGGACACCGAGATCCGTCACCGGGAGACCGGACCGCCGGTCGGCCGGTAGCGCGGGTCAGCGCGGCGGCGTCGCCCCGGACCCGGAGTGGTCAGCGCGGCGGCGTCGCCCCGGACCCGGAGTGGTCAGCGCGGCGGCGTCGCCCCGGACCCGGAGTGGTCAGCGCGGCGGCGTCGCCGGCTCCCGGTAGTGGTCGGCGACCACCCGCGCCATCGCCCCGATCCGGTCCGCCGCCACCTCGGCGGCGGAGAAGAAGACGTGCCCGCGGACCTCGGGACGGCTGCGGGCCAGGGCCAGGTGCCGGGACAGCTCGGCCGGGTCCTGCCAGGCGGGGGGCTGCGCCGGGTCCCCGGCCTTGTACAGCGCCTCCCCCAGGTACAGCTTCGTCCGGCTGCCCCGCGCCACGTCCGCCCACCAGCGCACGAGCTCGGCGTAGTCGGCCACGGACAGTCCGATGTTCCAGTACAGCTGCGGGACGACGTAGTCGAGCCACCCCTCCCGCACCCACCTGCGCGTGTCCGCGTGGACGGCGTCGTAGGACTCCATGGCCCGGGTGTCCGAGCCGCGCGGGTCGGTGGAGGCGTTGCGCCACACCCCGAACGGGCTGATGCCGAACAGGGTGCCCGGCCGGACCGCCCTGATCCGCGCCGCGGTCTCGGCGACCAGCCGGTCGACGTTGTCCCGCCGCCACGCGGCCCGGTGGGGGAAGGCGGCGCCGTGGCGGTCGTACGCCTCGTCGTCGTCGAAGGTCTGCCCGGCCACCGGGTAGGGGTAGAAGTAGTCGTCGAAGTGGACCGCGTCCACGGGGTACTTCCGTACCGCGTCGAGCATCGCGTCCTGCACGAAGGCCCGCACCTGCGGCAGCCCGGGGTTGTAGTAGAGCTTCCCGGCGTACGGCACCACCCAGTCGGGGTGCCGGCGTGCCGGGTGGGAGGCGACGAGCCGCGTCGGGTCGGCGTGGGTGGCGACCCGGTAGGGGTTGAACCAGGCGTGCAGCTGGAGTCCGCGCGCGTGGGCCTCCGTCACCGCCGTGCCCAGCGGGTCCCAGCCGGGTGCCTTGCCCTGGGTGCCGGTGAGAACCTCCGACCAGGGCTCGTACGACGAGGGCCACAGGGCGTCGGCGGTGGGCCGCACCTGGAAGACGACGGTGTTGAGGCGGTTGCGGACCGCGACGTCCAGCCAGGCGATCAGCTCGGCGCGCTGGAGGGCGGCGCTCAGGCCCGGCCGCGAGGGCCAGTCGCGGTTGCCGACCGTCGCCAGCCACATGCCCCGCATCTCGGTCGCCGCCCGGCGCGGGCGCCCGGCGGCAGGGGCCGCCACCCCCGTTGTCGTGACCGCCGACAGCGCGGCCAGCGCGAACGCCCGCCGGGTCAGTCGCCCCATCGCCCACATCCCCACACACGCCGTGGATCCGCTCGGTCACGGATCGTCTCCGCGCCCCAGCATGCCCCCACCCCGACGATCGATCATCGATACTTGCTAGTAACGTGCACGATCGGAGCAGGCCGTCCGGGACCCGGCGGACCGGCTCCGTCATCGAGCGTCAGCGCCAGTGCCAGTGAAGGGGACGATGTGACCACCATCCCATCGGGAGATATCGCACGCGTCGGAGTGGTGGGCTGCGGCCAGATGGGCGCGGGCATCGCCGAGGTCTGCGCGCGCGCCGGACTGGACGTCAAGGTCGCCGAGACCACCGGCGAAGCCCTGGAGATCGGCCGCACCCGGCTGTACAACTCCCTGGCCAAGGCCGCCGAGCGCGGCAAGATCACCGAGGAGGAGCGGGACGCCACACAGGCGCGGCTGAGCTTCACCACCGACCTCGGCGAGTTCGCCGACCGCGACCTGGTCATCGAGGCCGTCGTGGAGAACGAGCAGGTCAAGACGGAGATCTTCCAGGTCCTGGACCAGGTGGTGACCCGCCCGGACGCGATCCTCGCCTCCAACACCTCCTCCATCCCGCTGGTGAGGCTGGCGGTCGCCACCTCGCGGCCCGACCAGGTCGTCGGCGTCCACTTCTTCAACCCGGCCCCGGTACAGCAGCTCGTCGAGCTGATCCCGGCGCTGACCACCTCCGAGGGCACGCTCAGCCGGGCGCAGCTGTTCGCCGAGAAGGTGCTGGGCAAGCACGCGATCCGCGCCCAGGACCGCTCCGGGTTCGTCGTCAACGCCCTGCTGATCCCCTACCTGCTCTCCGCGATCCGGATGTTCGAGACGGGCATCGCCAGCCGTGAGGACATCGACAACGGCATGGAGCTGGGCTGCGCCCACCCGATGGGCCCGCTCAAGCTGTCCGACCTGATCGGCCTGGACACGGTCGCCTCCGTGGCGCAGAGCATGTACGACGAGTACAAGGAGCCCCTGTACGCCGCTCCCCCGCTGCTCCAGCGCATGGTCGACGCGGGCCGGCTGGGCCGCAAGACCGGCTCGGGCTTCTACAGCTACGGCTGATCGCCTCGACGAGACCCGCTCGGGCCCGGCGCTCCACGGAGTGCCGGGCCCGCGGTGTTCACACGCCGTGTGCGCGACGGGCCCGCATATGCCGCGCGCACACTCTCCCCGCTCGTCCACCGGGAGGGTTCACTCATCATGCGCATGCAAGGGATGTGAGAGAACTACGGAAAGGAGCGGACACGTGACCGCCGATCCCGAGCATCCCGTCGTCCATGGAGAACTCGCGGAGTTACGGCGCCGGCTCGACGTGGCGTACGCCCGTGTCGAGGGCGGCCTGGCCCTGCTGACCCACCGCACCGAGGAGACCGCCAAGGAGCTCGACGAACTGAGCACCCGTCTCGTCACGTTGGAGCACGCGCGCTGGCCGCTGCCGTCGATCGCGGCGGTCACGGCCGTCGGCGCCCTCGTGGTGACGCTCTGGCAGGCCTTCGGTCGCTGAGGGGTCCTTGCACAGCGCAAGGACCCCTGAGGCCCGGCGGGGCGTCAGGGCGTGGCGCCCCGTCCCGGCCTGAGGTGGTGCAACAGCAGTAACGCGGCTGCCATGTTGGCGGCCGGGACCTCCCCCCGGGCGACCAGGTCCGGGACGAGCCTGAGCGGGACCCATTCCCGGCGGTCCGACTCGAAGTCGTCCACGGGGTGCCCGACGTACTCGGCCGCGTCCGACCAGTAGATGTGGTGCACGGCGTCGGTGAGGCCGTTGGACGGTTCCACGCTCATCAGGTGGTGCAGGGGCCCCGGTCGCCAGCCGGTCTCCTCCTCCAGTTCCCGGGCGGCCGCGTCGGCGACGTCCTCGCCGTCCTCGACCACGCCCGCCGCGAGTTCCCAGCCCCAGCTGTCGGTGATGAAGCGGTGCCGCCACAGGAGCAGTACCTCGTCGGCCTCGTTCACCACCGTGGCCACGGCGACCGGCCGCAGCCGTATGAGGAAGTGGTCGAGGTGCCGGCCGTCCGGCAGTTCCACATCCGCGAGGTTGACGCTGAACCAGCGGTTCGCATACACAGGCCGTTCGTTCTGTTTCGTCCACTGCACGGTTCTGCCACCTTCCGTCGGGTAAGGGGCAATATCGCAGCAGGGACTGTGCCTCGCCGGTGACTACAGCGGTACGCGCAGTGCTCCGTCGATGAGTTCGGCGGCTTCGGCCGTGCCCGCACAGCCGCTGCGCACCAGATGTTCGCGTACCGCCCGGAGTCTGTCGCGCAGGCGCTGTGACTCCATCCCCCGGGCCTGCTCCGCCATGAGCACGGCGGTGACCGACGCCTTGTCGGCGTTGCCCTGGCGCAGTTCGATCGTGCTGAGCATGGCGAGCCGGTGCACCCGGCCGCGGTCGTGGGCGGGGGTGTCGACGGCGGCCGCGGCGTGCTCCGCGGCGGCCGTGAGGTCACCGAGGCTGAGCAGGGCCTCCGCCACCTGCACGTTGACCAGACCCGGCTGGACATAGCCGGTCTCGTCGGGTTCGTGGCCGCGCAGGATGCGCTCGGCGGCCGTCTCGGCACTGCGGATGCACGACAGGGCGCTCCTACCGTCGCCGAGGTGGGCGTAGGCCTTCGCCTGCATCGCGTACAGGTCGGAGGCGAGGGCGGGCGTGATGTCCCGGCCCGTGGCGCGCAGCGCGGCCTCCGCGAAGGCGACGGCCTGCCGGTGCTCGCGCATGAACAGCGACTGGTTGACGAGCAGCGCGATGACGTAGGCCCCGAGCCCCCGGTCCCCGCTGGCCTTGGCGAGCCGCAGCGCCTGGTGGAAGTAGCGCTGGGCGAGACCGTGCGCGTCGGAGTCGTAGGCGCAGATGCCGGCGATCGCCACCAACCCGCCCGTGGCCCGGTGCAGTTGGCGGCCCGTCGCGTCGGTGTAGCCGCCGCGCAGCAGCGGGGCGGCCTCGGTGGTGAGGAAACCCACGATGCGGCTGCGGGTCGCCACCCCGCCGGCCTTGCGGTACATCTGCTCGTAGTGGGTGCGGGCGGCGCGCAGCATCTCGATGTCGGCCGGGGTGACCCGGTGCGGGCCGCCGCGGGAGACGTCGACGTCCTCGGGCGGGTTCTCCCACTCCCAGACCGGCATCACGGCGGGCGTACCGGTGACCGCGGGCGCCCCGAGCAGGTGGGGTCGCTGCTGTTCGTCGGAGCGCCACAGGGCGGTGGCCCGCTCGACGAATCCGGAGAGGGACGTTCCGTGCGGCGCCGAGGGCTCGCCCGGGACGCCGAGGCCGATGTCGTCGAGGGTGACCGGCCGGCGCAGCCGGGCGGCGAGCACCTCGCAGATCAGGTCGGGCACCTGGCCGCGCGGTCGCTGGCCCTTCAGCCACCGGGCGACGGCCGTGTGCTCGTACCGCAGGGCGAGTCCCCGGGCGCGTCCCGCCTGGTTGACGTGGGCGGCGAGGCCGGCATGGGAGATCCCCGCCTCGTCCAGGATGGCGTCGAGCAGTGTGTTGAGCTGCATGGGTGCCCCCCGATGGCTCCGTGCGGTCAGCGTAGTGGGAGCGCCTTCACACGGGGTGTGAACCGAGTGCACGTATCCGCACCGTGTGCGCGCTGTCGCGGAGCGTCGCCGGACGGTTGACTGAATCGCCTCGAAAGAGGCCGGCCGGGCCGTCGGCTCCCCCTCGTTACAACGACGGCCCGGCGGGACGCTCGGCGGGTTCGGCCACCGCGCTACAGATGGCTCGTCGGCTGCGGGCGCGTGGTGCCCGGTCGCGCCGGATCCTGCGCCCCCGGGGCACGCGGGTGCGCCCGCGCGTTCGCCAGGACCAGCAGCGCGATGTCGTCGGTCGGCCGGCCCGCGGTGTGGTGGTGGAGGGCGCCGAGGACCGTGCGCAGGATCTGCTGGGGCGAGACCGGGTGGTCGTGGAGGGCCTTCTCCAGCGCGGAGGTGAGGGAGAAGAACCGGCCGCGGGCGTCGCGCGCGTCCTCGGCCCCGTCCGTGAAGAGGACCAGCGAGTCGCCGGGGAGCAGCGGGTCGCAGGCGGTGACCGGCAGCTCCGTCGGCAGGGGGAACGGCCCCAGCGGCGGCATCGGCTCGGCGCGGGCCAGCGGTTCGACCGCGCAGCCCCGCAGCCGGTAGGGCCAGGGGTGGCCGCAGTTGAGGGCGCTCGTCTGGCCGTCGCGGCCGATCTCCAGCAGCAGGAGGGTGACGAACTCCTCGGCGACCGGGGTGTCGGGGGCACGGCCGCTCGCGGGGTGTTCCTCGCGGTGCCGCTCGCGCAGGTGCCGGGCCAGGGCCCGGTCCAGTCGGCGCAGCAGACGGTCCAGGTCGGGTTCGTCGTGCGCGGCCTCGCGGAAGCTGCCGAGGAGCGCGGCGACGGTGCCGAGGGCCGGCAGTCCGTGCCCGCGGACGTCGCCCATCACGACGCGTACGCCGTGCTCGGTGGCGATGACCTCGTACAGGTCGCCGCCGACGGTGGCGCCGCGGTCCGCGGAGAGCTGGGTGGCGGCCACGTCGAGGCCGTCGACGCGCGCCGGCGGTGGCCGCAGCAGCACGCTCTGGGCGGCCCGCGCGATCCTGCGGGCCTGCTTCAGCTCGCGCAGCAGTCTCTGCCGGACGTACAGGATCAGCCCGGTGCCGACGGCGAAGAAGACGGCGCTGGTCACGATCCGGGCGCCCCACCCGTCCTGCTGGGCGAGGGGACAGGCCAGCTTGTAGGTGATCGCCGTGGCGCCCCAGGCCGTGGGCAGCCCCAGCGAGAGAGCCCGGCGCAGCGGCCGCCTGATGCCGAACATGGTCGATGGCCCCCCGTCTAGGCCCGGACGCAGACGAACCGGCCCCGAAAGGCCGGTCCGATTCTGTCGATGTCCTGCCCGGGAGGGCCAGGCCACAGGGAGATCTCATCCGAACGAGTGAGGTGACCTCCGCAGCGACCGCGGGGGGCGGGGGCCCGTGCGACCAGCCACGATGCCGCCGCACCCGGCCGACTGCCCGGTCCCCCGCGGCGACCGGCCGCGGGGTCGACCGGGCGCGGCGGCGACTAGCCGCGGAGCACCGCTCCGGTCCGCTCGCCCGCGAGGGCCACCGCCGCGTCCCGGGCCGCCGACGCCTCGTCGACCGTCAGCGTCCGGTCCGCGGCGCGGAAGCGCAGCGCGTACGCCAGCGACTTCCGCCCGTCACCGAGCTGCTCGGCGTTCTCGTACACGTCGAACAGCCGGATGCCCTCCAGCAGCTCGCCGGCGCCCTCGCGCAGCGCGGCCTCGACCTCGGTGTGCGGGACGAACGTGTCCACGACGAGGGCTACGTCCTGCGTGGCGACGGGGAACGTGGAGATGCCCGGCGCCTGCGGGGTGTCGTCGCCGACCGTCTCCACGAGGTCCAGGTTCAGCTCCATGGCGCAGGTGCGCGCGGGCAGGCCGAGGGCCTTCACCACGCGCGGGTGGAGTTCACCCGCGTGACCCACGACGCGCTCGGCGCCGTCGGCGACGACCGCCAGCTCGGCGCAGCGACCGGGGTGCCACGGCCCGTACTGGCCACGGCGCACGATCAGCTCGGCGCCGGCCTCCCGCGCGACCGCGCGCGCCGCCTCGACGGCGTCGGCCCAGTCGGCCGGGCGGCCCTTGCCCCACCAGCCGGCCTGCTCCCGGGCGCCCGCGAGGACGACGGCGACGTGGCGCGGCTGCTCGGGGAGCGCGGCGTCCAGGGACGCGATCTCCTCGGCGGTCGGGCGGCGGTCGGCCGGCAGATGACCGGCGGCCCGCCTCTCCTCCCGCGGGAGGAAGACCAGCCCGGTCTCGAACAGGGCGAGGTCGTGGCCGCCCCGCCCGTCGTTGCGCCGCAGGGCGGCGAGCAGGCCCGGCAGCAGCGACGTGCGCAGCGCGGGCTCCTCGTCGTTGAGCGGGTTGGTCAGCCGGACGACGCGGCGGGCCGGGTCGTCGGCCTCCAGCAGCAGCTGGTCGAAGACCTGCTCGCCGACGAAGGGGTAGTTCGGTGCCTCGACGTACCCGGCGCCGGCCAGCGCCCGTCCGACGCGGCGGTGCAGCCGCTGGCGGGCGGTCAGCCCCCGGCCCGAGGGGGGCTTGGGCAGCGTGGAGGGCAGGTTCTCGTAGCCCTCGAGGCGGATGACCTCCTCCGCGAGGTCGTTGGCCTCGGCGAGGTCGGGCCGCCAGGACGGCACGGTGACGATCAGCTCGTCCTGCCCGTACACGTCGCAGCCGATCTCCTGGAGCCGGCGGACGACGGTCTCGCGGCCGTAGGTGACGCCGGCGACCTTGTCCGGGTGGTCCGCCGCGACGGTGACGGTGTGCGGCGCGGACGGCGCGATGACCTCGGTGACGCCCGCCTCGGCGGTGCCGCCCGCGAGCAGCACGAGCAGGTCGACCGTGCGCTGCGCGGCGGCCGCGGCGGCCTGCGGGTCGACGCCGCGCTCGAAGCGGCGGGAGGCCTCGGAGGACAGCTTGTGCCGGCGGGCCGTGCGGGCGATGGAGACGGCGTCGAAGTGCGCCGCCTCGATCACCACGTCGCCGGTGGCGTTCTCGAGGTCGTCGTGGTCGGCGATCTCCGTGTCGGCGCCGCCCATCACCCCGGCGAGGCCGATCGGGCCGCGCTCGTCGGTGATGACGAGGTCCTCCGCGTGCAGCGTGCGCTCCACCCCGTCCAGGGTGACGAGCTTCTCGCCCTCGGCGGCCCGGCGCACGCCGACGGTGCCCTGGACCAGCGTGCGGTCGTAGGCGTGCAGCGGCTGGCCGAGTTCCATCATCACGTAGTTCGTGACGTCGACGGCGAGCGAGATCGGACGCATGCCGACCTTCTGCAGCCGGCGCTTCATCCAGATCGGGGAGCGCGCCTCGGGGCTCAGACCGGTGACGGTGCGCGCGGTGAAGCGGTCGCAGCCGACCGGGTCGGAGACCTGGACCGGGTAGCCGAAGGCGTTCGGGCCGGGCACGTCGAGCAGCGCCGGGTCGCGCAGCGGCAGGCCGTAGGCGATGGCGGTCTCGCGGGCGACGCCGCGGATGGACAGGCAGTCGCCGCGGTTGGCGGTGACGGCGATGTCCAGGACCTCGTCGACCAGTTCCAGCAGCTCGATCGCGTCCTTGCCGACCTCGGTCTCCGGCGGCAGCACGATGATGCCCTTGGTGCCGTCGTCGCCCATGCCCAGCTCGTCGCTGGAGCAGATCATGCCGTGGGACGTCCTGCCGTACGTCTTGCGCGCGGAGATCGAGAAGCCGCCGGGCAGCGTGGCGCCCGGGAGGACCACGACGACCTTGTCGCCGACGGCGAAGTTGCGGGCGCCGCACACGATCTCCTGCGGCTCGCCGGTGCCGTTGGCCTGCCCGACGTCGACCGTGCAGAAGCGGATCGGCTTCTTGAAGCCCTCCAGCTCCTCGATGGTCAGCACCTGGCCGACGACGAGGGGGCCCTTGAGGTCGTGGCCGAGCTGCTCGACCGTCTCGACCTCGAGGCCGGCCGAGATGAGCTTGGCCTGGACGTCACGGCCGGTCTCGGTGGCCGGCAGGTCGACGTACTCCCGCAGCCAGGAAAGCGGGACCCGCATCAGATCTCCATCCCGAACGGCCGGGTGAACCGGACGTCACCCTCGACCATGTCTCGCATGTCTTCGACGTTGTGGCGGAACATCAGCATCCGCTCGATGCCGAACCCGAAGGCGAAGCCGCTGTACTTCTCCGGGTCGACGCCGCAGGCGGTGAGCACCTTGGGGTTGACCATGCCGCAGCCGCCGAGCTCGATCCAGCCCTCGCTGGAGCAGGTGCGGCAGGGCCGGTCCGGATTGCCGACGGACTCGCCGCGGCAGACGTAGCACACCATGTCCATCTCGGCGGACGGCTCGGTGAACGGGAAGAAGTTCGGCCGCAGCCGGGTCTTCATGCCCTCGCCGAACAGCGACTGGACCATGTGGTCGAGGGTGCCCTTGAGGTCGGCCATGGTCAGGCCCTCGTCCACGGCGAGCAGCTCGACCTGGTGGAAGACCGGGGTGTGTGTGGCGTCCAGCTCGTCGGTGCGGTACACCCGGCCGGGACAGATCACGTAGACCGGCAGCTCACGGTCGAGCAGCGAGCGGATCTGCACGGGCGAGGTGTGGGTGCGCAGTACGACGCCGGACTCGGTGCCGCCGTCGGGGCCCTCGATGAAGAAGGTGTCGGCCTCACCGCGGGCCGGGTGGTCCGGGCCGATGTTGAGGGCGTCGAAGTTGAACCACTCGGCCTCGACCTGCGGACCCTCGGCGACCTCGTAGCCCATGGCGACGAAGACGTCCTCGATCCGCTCGGACAGGGTGGTCAGCGGGTGGCGGGCGCCGGCCGGCACGCGGTCGTAGGGCAGCGTGACGTCCACCGCCTCCTCGACCAGGACGCGCGCGTCGCGCTCGGCCTCCAGCTCGGCCTGGCGGGCCGCGAGGCCCTTGTTCACCGCGCCACGGGCCTGGCCGACCAGCTTCCCGGCGGCGGCCTTGGCGTGCGGGGGCAGGGCGCCGATCTCGCGGTTGGCCAGGGCCAGCGGGGAGGTGCCGCCCGTGTGGGCGACCTTGGCCTCCTGGAGCGCGTCGAGGGAGTCCGCGGCGGCGAAGGCGGCGAGCGCCTCGTCCCGCATGCGCTCGATCTCTTCCGGTTTCAACGCCTCGACCTCGACAGGGTCGTACGACTTATTGGGTGCCGACATCTCTTCCCGTGCTTCCGATTGGCTGGCTGACGTCCCCGTCACCGACTCGTGGACAGATCGTCACGGTTTTTGGGACACAAAGGTGCCAAAGGCCGAGTCTAACGGGGTGGAGGAATGCGCATGCGCCCGCGGGCTGCTCGGGCGGATCTCAGGCGAGATACGCCGGGGCCCCCACGGGCAGGGTAAATCGGAACTCGGCACCGCCTCCGGGGGCGCGGCCGACCGTGACGGTGCCGCCGTGGGCCTCGACGATGCCCTTGACGATGTACAGCCCGAGGCCCGTGCCGCCGCGCTTGCTGCCCCGCCAGAAGCGGGTGAAGACGCGGTTCATGGACTCCTCCGGGATGCCGGTGCCCTCGTCGCTCACCACGACCGACGTGCCGACGTCCTCTCCCTCACGCGGGGACGGGGCGGGCGTGATGTCGATGGTGACGGTTCCCTCGCCGTGCCGCACCGCATTTTCGATGAGGTTGCTGAGCACCTGGTCGACCTTGTCGGGGTCGGCCCACAGCGCGGGCAGCGGCTGCTCGATGCGCAGCAGGAACCGGTCGGCGGGCTGTCCGGCGGCGACGTAGGCCTGGATGTGCCGGCCGACGGCGGCTCCTATGTCGACGGGCTGCCGGCGCACCTCGAGGCGTCCGCTGTCGATCCGCGAGATGTCCAGCAGCTCGGCGATGAGCCGGGTGACCCGGTCGGCGTCGGCGTCGACGGTCTCCAGCATCAGCCGTTTCTGGTCGTCGGTGAACCGTGACCACTTGGCGAGCAGGGTGGCGGTGAAGCCCTTGACGGAGGTGAGGGGCGAGCGCAGTTCGTGGGCCACCGTGGCGATCAGCTCGGCGTGGGAGCGTTCGGTGCGGCGGCGGGCCTCGGTGTCGCGCAGGGAGACGACGACGCGGCGCACGGGCCCGGTGGGTTCGCTGCGGACGTACCGCGCGGACACGAGGACCTCGCGCCCTCCCGGCAGCAGCAGGTTCCGCTCGGGTTGGCGCACCCGGATGGCGAGCCCGCCGTAGGGGTCGGTCAGCTGCCACCAGCGCCGGCCCTCCAGGTCCTCCAACGGCAGGGCCGTGTCGAGCCGTTGCCCGAGGGAGTCGGCCGCGGCGAGCGCCGTGATGCGCTCGGCGGCGGCGTTGAAGCAGACGACGTGTCCGTGCTCGTCGGCGACGACGAGTCCGTCGGGCAGGTCGTCGGGGTCGATGCCGAGTTCGGCGGGGTCACCGGCCGGCCGGGCCGCGGGCGGGCGCCTCGTCGTACCGGCTCCCCGTGCGCTGCTCGTACCGACACCCATCCCCGTACCCCACCTCCCAGACGAGGACCCCCGAGCTGGTCACCCTACTAGCTGTCGGTGACGGAGCGGCACCCTCCGGAGGCGCGCTGTGCACGGGCCGACGCATAGAGACATACGGCCGCGGCGGTGGCGAGGTTCAGGCTCTCGGCCTTCCCGTGGAGGGGAACGCGGACGACGGCGTCGGCGAGGGCCCGGGTCTCCTCCGGCAGCCCCCAGGCCTCGTTGCCGAACACCCACGCCGTGGGCCCGCCCATGGTGCCCCGGTCGAGCTCCTCGTCGAGGTCGTGCGCGCCCGCCCCGTCCGCGGCGAGGACCCGCACCCCGGCCGCCCTCAGGCCTTCCACGGCCCGCTCCACGGGGACACCGACGGCGACGGGCAGGTGGAAGAGGGAGCCGACGGAGGCACGGACGGCCTTGGGGTTGTACAGGTCGACGGAGGCGTCGGTGAGGACGACGGCCTCGGCACCGGCGGCGTCCGCGCACCGCAGGACCGTGCCGGCGTTACCGGGGTCGCGGACGTGCGCCAGGACGGCGACGAGCTTCGGGCGGGCGGCGAGGACGTCCTCGAAGGGCGTGTCGAGGAACCGGCAGACCCCGACGAGTCCCTGCGGGGTGACGGTGGTGGAGATGTCCTCGATGACCTGCTCGTCGGCGAGGTGGACCCGGGCGCCGGCGTGCCGGGCCCCGGCCAGGATGTCGTCGTACCGCCCGGCGGCCTCGACGGTGGCGAACAGCTCCACGAGCGTGTCCCGGTGCCCGGTGGCCTCCCGCACGGCCTGCGGCCCCTCCGCGAGGAACAGCCGCTCCTTCCCCCGGAAGTTCCGCTTCGCGAGCCGCCGGGCGGCCAGGACGCGGGGGGAGCGGGGGGAGATGAGGTCGCCGGTGGCGGGGGGCATGGGGGTCCTCGGTGAGCTCGGTGGGGGCGACTGCGCTCAGCGCCGTCGCCGTGACAGAGCGGACCCGCAGGTTGTCACCTGCGGGTCCGTTCGATGACGTCGGCGTGGAGCCGACGCGGTGTCACGCGGCCTTGGGCGCGTTCACGTCGCTCGGCAGCGCCTTCTGCGCGACCTCGACGAGCGCGGCGAAGGCGTTCGCGTCGTTGACGGCCAGCTCGGCCAGGATCTTGCGGTCGACCTCGACGTTCGCGGCCTTCAGACCCTGGATGAAGCGGTTGTACGTCATGCCGTTGGCGCGGGCAGCGGCGTTGATGCGCTGGATCCACAGCTGACGGAAGTCGCCCTTGCGCTTCTTGCGGTCGTTGTAGTTGTAGACCAGCGAGTGGGTGACCTGCTCCTTGGCCTTGCGGTACAGGCGCGAACGCTGACCGCGGTAGCCGGAGGCCTGCTCGAGGATCGCCCGGCGCTTCTTGTGGGCGTTGACTGCCCGCTTGACGCGTGCCACTTGTTAACTCCTTGTAGCGGGGTCGTGGGGGTGCTCACACGACCCGGAAACGATTGGGTCCCGGTCGGAGGTCGGGCGCGAGGCTTCGCGCCCGACCTCACTTGCCGAGAAGCTTCTTGATCTTCTTGGCGTCGCCCGGGGCCATCTCGGCGTTGCCGGTCAGGCGACGCGTCAGACGGGACGACTTGTGCTCGAGCAGGTGGCGCTTGCCGGCGCGCTCACGGAGCACCTTGCCGGTGCCGGTGACCTTGAAGCGCTTGCTGGCACCGCTGTGCGACTTGTTCTTCGGCATAGCGCCGTTCTCTCCTCGTCGGGTGGCGCTCCGGTGCCCGGTCGCGAAAACCGGGCACGGGTGGAGCGTCGCTTGTTTCGGTTACGTCCTGGGACTCGCGTCCCGGGGGTCACGCCTCGGCGGAAGCCTCGGCAGGGGCCTCGTCGGAAGCCTCGAGCGGAGCCTCGGCGTTCACGGCGTCCGCGTCCGCGGCGTTCTGCGAACGGCCCGGGTTGGCCTTCGCTTCGGCCTTGCGGGCCTCCTGCGCCTGACGGGCCTCGGCCATCGCCTCGGTCTTCTTCTTGTGCGGACCGAGAACCATGATCATGTTTCGGCCGTCCTGCTTCGGGTTCGACTCGACGAACCCGAGGTCCTGGACGTCCTCCGCGAGACGCTGCAGCAGTCGGTAGCCCAGTTCGGGACGGGACTGCTCACGACCGCGGAACATGATCGTGATCTTGACCTTGTCGCCCTGCTTGAGGAACCGGACGACGTGACCCTTCTTGGTGTCGTAGTCGTGCGGGTCGATCTTCGGCCGGAGTTTCATCTCCTTGATGACCGTGTGCGCCTGGTTCTTGCGCGCCTCACGGGCCTTCATGGCCGACTCGTACTTGAACTTCCCGTAGTCCATGAGCTTGCAGACCGGCGGGCGGGCGTTCGCCGCGACCTCGACCAGGTCCAGGTCGTACTCCTGGGCAAGCTCCAGTGCCTTCGCGAGCGGCACGATGCCGACCTGCTCGCCACTGGGACCGACAAGTCGCACCTCGGGAACGCGAATCCGGTCGTTGATGCGGGGCTCGGCGCTGATGGATCCTCCTCGGTAGCACCACGCGGCGGTCTGGCGGACGGCCGCGTAACGTCTGTGTTCGATAGAGCTGGTAACCACGCCGAAGCACAAAAAATGCCCCGAACGACACAGGCGGGGCTCCAAGCACTACCGGAGCACCGTCGCGAGGATCGCGGGGCGCACTACCGGGCGACTCCATCGTCCGTACGGAACGATGGTGGTCGCCTGACCGGGGTGACCCGCCGGCCCGGAGGTCGGTCGGGTGGGAGTTCGGAGCCTCCACTTGTGGGCCGGACACAGTCATGTCCAGCCGGTCGTGACACAAGGCTAGCAGCTCAGGGACGCGTGCGCTAATCCGGTGTCTCCCGCCTCCTGCTGTCAAGAGGGCGCGCACCGGGATCTATGGTGTCCTGCATGAGTGAGACCTCCCCCGCGGACAGCCCCGAGCCCACCGGCGCCGCCGACTTCGACGAGATGACCCGCGACATCGCCGAGGTCCCGGCGGTCGAGGTGATCGTGACGGTCGCCGTCAACCTGATGAGCGCCGCCGCCGTGAAGCTCGGTCTGACCGAGGAGGGCGACGCGTACAAGGACCTGGACGAGGCGCGCAAGCTGGTGACCGCGCTGGCCGGTCTGCTGGACGCGAGCGCGACCGAGATCAGTTCCTTCCACGCGGCCCCGCTGCGCGACGGCCTGAAGTCCCTCCAGCTTGCCTTCCGCGAGGCCTCGATCGTCCCGGACGAGCCGGGCCAGGGCCCGGGCGAGAAGTACACCGGCCCGGTCTACGGCTGACCCGGGCTCCTCACCTCACGTACAGGGGTTCGCCCGGGGGCGTCGTCCCGGCCGGCAGGAGTGCCAGGTCGAGACCGCGGACCAGGCGGGCCCTCAGTGTCGTGTCGGCGGCGAGCCGCTCGGCCACGGCCCGCGCCGTCGCGGCGGGGTCGGCGGCCGGGTCCACGACCAGGGCGAGGGTGCCGTCGGCCCGGCCGGGCCCGAGGTGGGCGCGCAGGACGGCGGGTTCGGCCGCCACCACGCCCCGTACCGCCCCGACGACGGCCGGGTCGGTGAGCGGGTCGGTCGTGGTACGGCCCTCGGCGAGCGCGAGCAGGGCCGGGCCCGTGAGTTCGAAGGGGACCGGTCCGGCCAGGTCGAGGACGACCGTGTCGGCCTTCTCGTGGGCGGCCGCCCGAAGGGCCTGGTGCAGGGGGACGGCGACGGGGCGGGCGGCGGGGTCCCAGCGGGCGAGCGACTCGGTGGAGGTGAAGGCGGGCAGGGCCGTGCGGTCCCCCGCCTTGAGGGTGGGGACGGCCATGTCGCTGGTCTTCTCGCGGCGCAGTCCGTTCTCGTCCACCTCGACCTCCCCGAGCACGGCCACGACCGGGACCAGCAGGCGGGCGCCCCCGAGTGCCTCCAGGACGGGTCCCACGGCGGTGCGGTCCTCGGCCCAGGCGGCGAGCGCGGCGCTCAGCCGGGGGTCGGCGGAGCCGTCGTCGTCGGAGAAGCCGGGGTCGGGAATGTTCTTGTTCGCCACGGTCACCGACCCTATCGGGGCAATGCTGCTGCGGTTGTGCGGGGCCGGAAACACGGCGGTGACCGCTTTCACGGGTTTTTCGGTGTCTGCTGACAGACCTGTTACGTCCGGCACACGGCACGCTCGGTCGCCGCCCCGATCATCGCGGGCATGGAGCTCTCCCGAGCACGACGCGGCCGCCGCGCCCGTCCGTCCCGGCGCCGTCCGCGCGTCTCCTGCGCGCTCGTCCTCGTCGCCGTCCTCGGCGCCGTCGCGGCCGGGACGGTGTGGCCGAGGACCCGGGCCCCGTCGGACGTCGATGCCCTACCGTCGGTGTCGTCGAGCGGGGAGGCGTGGGTGGACCCGGTGGTGGAGACGGAGCCCGTGGTGGACCGGGACGCGCTGCTGGCCGAGGCGATGACGGCGGTGACGGTGCCGGCCGGCGCGCGGGTCTCCGCGGCCGTGCTGGACGTCGCCTCCGGGGAGAGCGCCGGGTACGGCTCGGGCGTCTTCGACACGGCGAGCATCGTCAAGGTGGACATCCTCGCGGCGCTGCTGCTGCGGGCGCAGGACGAGGGGCGGCACCTGAGCGCGCGCGAGAGGGAGTACGCCACCGTGATGATCGGCCGCAGCGACAACGACGCGGCGACGGCGCTGTGGAACGGCATCGGCGGGGCCGCCGGGCTGGACGCGGCGAACGAGCGGTTCGGACTGTCGGACACCGAGGGTGGCGAGGGTGCCCTGTGGGGGCTGACGCAGACCACGGCCGCCGACCAACTGACCCTGCTGCGGCAGGTGTTCGGGGAGGAGTCCGAACTGAGCGAGGCCTCGCGGACGTACGTCCAGGCACTCATGGGGGAGATAGCCGTCGGCCAGGGCTGGGGGGTGTCGGCCGCCGCCGACGGTGCGGCGTGGGCGCTGAAGAACGGGTGGCTGCCGCGCAGCACGACCGGGTTGTGGGTCGTCAACAGCATCGGCCGGGTGACCGCCGGCGGGCGTGACCGGCTGGTGGCCGTGGTGTCGGACGGCAACGCGACGCGGGCGGAGGGCATCGCGCTCGTCGAGGCGGCGGCGAAGGCGGCCGTGTCGGCAGTCACGGCTTCCTGAGGGCGGGGCCGGCGGGAGCCCCTTCGGGAGCGGGCCCTACGGGATGTCGTAGGGCTCCTGCTCGCGGCGACGGCCGTGCCAGACGACGACCGCGGCCACCAGCAGCACTCCCCCGGCCCCTCCGGCGAGCGGACCGGCCCAGCTCGACGCGTCGTCGTCGGGGCTCGGCTCGTCGGGCCCGGGGCCGAAGTACCGCTCGCCGTAGGCGGCCGACCGCAGGCCCGCGGGCTTCATTGCGGCGGCGGCCTCGATCGCGGCGGCCGGGTCGATGAAGCCGAATCCGCGGGAGTCGTCGCGTCCGCCGGCGGGGGCGTTGCGGGCGGTGTCCTCCAGGAGCTGTTTGATCTGCGCCGGGGTCAGGCCGGGGTGGGCGGCCTTGACGAGGGCGACGGCGCCGGAGACGAACGCGGCGGCGGCCGAGGTGCCCCAGCCCTCGTAGTACTTGTGGTCGGGGTCGGCGATGACGACGTCCACGCCGGGCGCGCTGACCGTGGCGTACCAGCGGCGGGTGGAGAAGGAGGCGCGGGTGCCGTAGCGGTCGACGGCGGTCACGGCGATGACGCCCGGATAGGCGGCCGGGTAGGAGATGTGGTCGCCCTTCTCACCGCCGTTGCCGGCCGAGGCGACGACGACGGCGCCCTTCTGCAGCGCGTACTGGACGGCCTCGTCCTCGGCGGGTTCGGGGTGGGCGGAGGCGGAGTCGTCGCCGAGGGAGAGGTTGATGACGTCGGCGCCCTGGTCGGCGGCCCAGCGGATGCCCTCGGCGAGGGCGTTGCCGCGGATGTTGCGGGCCTTGGTGCGCTGGGGGTCGCCGTCCTCGAGGATGACGCGGACGGGGAGGATCTTCGCCTCGGGGGCGATGCCGAGGACGCCGTCGCCGTTGGCGTAGCCGTGTCCGTGGCCGGCGATGATGCCCGCCATCGCGGTGCCGTGGCGGGCCCAGGCGCGGTCGCCGGGCCGGGCTCCGAAGCCGACCATGTCCTTGCCGGGCAGGACGTTGCCTGCGAGGTCCGGGTGGTCGGCCTCCACGCCGGTGTCGAGGACGGCGACGGTCGTGCCGGCACCCTTGGTGGTCTGCCAGACCTTCTCGGTGTGCAGGGCCTCCAGGGCCCACTGCTTGGCGCGGATGCCGTCCGCGTACGCCGGGGCCGCGGGCAGCAGGGCCACGGCGCCGGCGAGCAGACAGCACATCAGGGCCCCGCGGGCGGTCGTACGGCGCCCGGTCGTACGGCGGCTCATGAAGGCTGCTCCGAGGGCGAGGCGGCGGTCCTGCGCAGGCTGCGCTCGATGCGGTCGGCGAGGCCCTTCGCCTCGTTGCCCAGGCCCGCCTGGGCGGGGGCCGTGGAGGCGCCGGACGCGGTCGCCTCGGCGGCCGGCTGCGGAGCGGTGACGACACGGCCGTCGGCCCAGCCGGAGACCGCGTAGACGACGACCGGCGCGTCGGTGAGGACGGAGATCGTCCACGAGGCGCGCTGGCGGTCGCCGAAGGCGTCGGCGACGGTGTCCGGCGCGGTGTACGGGCGGGGCACCAGGTCGGTCCGGCGGGTCAGGCCCTCTCGGTCGAACCGGGCGTCGAGCGCGCGCATGCCGGCCGCGTCGGCCTTCGTGAACAGCAGGCCGACGGTGGTGACGTAGCTCTGGGTGGCGTCGGTGTAGGTCGCGCGCAGCAGGCGCTCGCAGCCGACCGGGGCGAGGGCCTGGAGCAGCAGCGGGTCGAAGGCGTCTGCGCAGCCGGCGTCCGGGGCGACGGCGATCCGCGTCCAGGTCCGGTCGGCTCCGCCGGGACCGGCGCCCTGTCCGGCCACGGTGGGCGGGAACAACTGGTCCACGGGCACGTTGTGCCACAGCCCGCCGGCCAGGGCGTACGCGGCCGCCTCGCCGCTCTCGGCGGAGTCGCCGACGAGCCAGCTCCCGGTGACGGCGCCGCCGATGAGGCCCAGGCCGAGCACGACGCAGGCGGCCGCCGTGACGAGCCGTCCCCGTCGCGCCCGGTCGCCGAAGCCCTCGGGCTCCGCGAACGTCACGACGGGCCGTGCGGCCCCGCTCGCGCCGCCGGACGCCGGGGGCGCGCTCCAGGACAGCGTGGGGTCGGGGGCGCGGACGTCCGCGCGCGGCCGGGGCGGGACGCCCGCGGGCGACGCCGGGACGGGCGGGGCGTCCCGGCCGCCGGGGGCGGAGGGGACGTCGAGGTCCGGGCGGCGCGCGGCGGCGGCGGCGCGGGCCGGGGGGACGTCGAAGCGGGGGTGGCGGACGGAGGTGGTGGGCGTCCAGGCCGGGCCGGAATCCTCGTCGGGGTCCGGGGACGCCGGTGCCCCGGTGCGGCGGCCGGGCACCGCACCGGACAGCCCTTCCCGGTGCGGTGCGACCGGCGGCGAGGCCCAGGCGCGTGGCAGCGGGCTCCAGGCGGCTTCCGAGGCGGGCGGCCGGTCGGTGTCGGAGGCGGCGGAACGTATGCCGGCCGGCCCCGCGGGCTCCGCCGGCCTCGGGAGACGCCAGGGGCGCGGAGGCCGCGCGGGGCGCGGGGGCCGCGGGCTCTCCGCGGTGGGCGGACCCTCGGCGCGGGCCGTGTCCCGGTCGGGCGGGTTGTCCGGGAAGCGGGCCGAGGCCGGGGGCGGGGGCGGATTCATGGGGTCCGTGTGCTGGGGGGAGGACGGGGTGCGCTGCGGCGCGTGCCCGTCCGTGGTCGCGGCGGGGGGTGGCGTTGCGTGGTCCTGGGGTGGCGCCGGCGGTCCGGGCGGGCGGGGCGGGGCGGCGGGGCGCGGGGGCACGGTCGGGCGCGGGGGAACCGCGGCGCGGCGTGCTTCCGTGCTCATGCACCCCCCGTTTCTCGTGCCCGGGCCGTCGTTCTCCCGCTCGGGCGCCTCGTTGCTCGTCCTCGGGCGACCCGACGCGGACGTTCGGGTCCGCTCCGGGCACGCATACCCGCACGGGCGGACCGTCATCCCGGCGCAGAGGCCCGGCCGGAGCGGGTCCTCCGTGCGTGCGCGTCACTCTACGGCTTGTTCGCGCGCGAACGGGAACCGGTCCGCGGCGCCGGGGGCATCTGCCCGGAACGTCCCCCTACCCTGCGGTAATCCGGTCTGGCAGGCTGCGTTCATGACTGCGCGCGCCGCCGACCGGGCCCGTTACGACCGGGCCACCGCCCCCTACGACGCCCCCCTCGCGATCGTGGACCTCGACGCCTTCGACGCCAACGCGGACGACCTGGTCCGCCGGGCGGGCGGGAAACCGGTCCGGGTCGCCAGCAAGTCCGTGCGCTGCCGGGCGCTGCTGGAGCGCGTCCTGGCCAAGGACGGCTTCGCGGGCATCATGTCCTTCACCCTCGCCGAGTCCCTGTGGCTGGCCCGGTCCGGTTTCGACGACATCCTGCTCGCCTACCCCTCGGCGGACCGCGCCGGCTTCGCCGAGCTCGCCGGCGACCCCAAGCCGGCCGCCGCCGTCACGGTGATGATCGACGACGTCGCCCAGCTCGACCTGATCGACGCCGCACGCGCCGGCGGGCGGGAAGTCGTGCGCGTCTGCCTGGAGTTGGACACCTCGCTGAAGCTGCTCGGCGGGCGGGTGCGGGTGGGGGCCCTGCGCTCGCCGCTGCACTCCCCCGCGCAGGTCGCCGACGTGGCGCGAGCGGTGGCCCGGCGGCCGGGGTTCCGGCTGGTGGGGATCATGGCGTACGAGGGGCACATCGCGGGCGTCGGCGACGCGGTCGCCGGGCGGCCGCTGCGCTCGCGGGCGGTCCGGCTGATGCAGTCCGTCGCCCGCCGGGAACTCCTCGAGCGGCGTGCCGCCGTGGTGCGCGCGGTGCGGGCCGTGGCGCCGGACCTGGAGTTCGTCAACGGCGGCGGGACGGGCAGTGTGCAGCACACCGCCGCCGAGGACGCCGTCACGGAGATCGCGGCGGGCTCGGGGCTGTACCTGCCGCGTCTGTTCGACAACTACACGTCGTTCACCGGCCGTCCGGCCGCCCTGTTCGCGCAGCCCGTGGTGCGCAGACCGGGAGTGGGCGTCGTCACCGTCCTCGGCGGCGGCTACCCCGCCTCCGGTGCCGCCGGACCCGACCGGCTGCCGGTGCCGTACCTGCCGGAGGGGCTGCGCTACGACCCCCAGGAGGGCCCCGGTGAGGTGCAGACCCCGCTGCTCGGCTCCCCCGCCGACGACCTGCTGGTCGGCGACAAGGTGTGGTTCCGGCACGCGAAGGCCGGTGAGCTGTGCGAGCGGTTCGAGGCGCTGCACCTGATCGAGGGCGACGCGGTGACGGCGACGGTGCCGACGTACCGCGGCGAGGGCCACACGTTCCTCTGAGAGGTCCTCGCACTGTGAGCGCCTGATCGGGCCGCGCGGTCTGGTGCCGGGCAACGCGGTGAGGTGCGGTACCGGGCCGCGCGGCCCAGGCGGGCACCGTGCGAGAACCCCTGAGACCGGTCCTCCCGGCCTCCTCGCCCGCCCACGCCCGGTCACGGCGGACAACCCCTCCCGGCCTCCGCGCCGGACCTTCCGGTCACGACGAACCGCTCCTCCGGCCACGGCGCCCGGCACCTGCGGTCACGGCGGGCGGCCCGCTCCTGAACGGTCTCCACACCCGGCACTCGGTCACGACGAACCGCTCCCACGGTGTCCGCGCCCGGTCCCGACCTCGGTCACGACGCCCGGTCACGGCGCCGCGCACCTGCGGTCACCGCGTCCCCCGCCCTCGCCGCCGGGTTCTCATCGCGTCGGGCCGATGCCGCTTCCCACGCCGCCGCCGGTGTCCGCGTCGCCGATCGGGCGGATGCCCTTGGTGATGCGGTCCATGTCGGCGAGGGGCGGTCCGTCCGCGCCGGCGTCGAAGACGAACCGGACGAGGACCGGGGCCTCGACGCCGACGGTCGAGGGGAAGACCAGGGACTGGACGTATCCGCCGGGTCCCTCCTTGGTCGTCACCCGCCAGCGGACGTAGTACCCGGCGCGGCCCGCGACCGCGACCTGCCCCGAGGCGACCACCCGGTGCGCGGTGATGCCGCCGAAGGGGCTCCGGCCGATGGTGTCGCGGTCGTAGGCCTCGTCGGCCGCGTCGGCGATGTCGGCCTCGGCCAGGACCCTGGGCGAGGTCTCGGCGGTGTCGGTGATCGTGCGGGTGAGCACCAGCCCGTGTCGGCAGATTCCGGGGTCGACCGGGCAGTCGTAGGTGCCGTCGGTGGTCATGACGACGTCGTCGAGGGCGACGTACTCGGGCCGGACCCAGCCGTTCGGCAGGGGCAGGGTGATGCCGTTCAGCTCGTCCACGATGACGGAAGGATCCTCGGAGGAGGACGGCGAGGGCGAGGGGGACGGGGACGGCGAGTCGGGTGCCGGCGCGGCGGTGGCGCTCGCGGTCGTCACCGGCGGCGCCGCCTCCCGGTCGTCCTCGCGCAGCAGGACGGCCCCCGTCACGACGGCCGCGACCAGGACGGCCCCGGTCACGACCAGCGCGACGGTCCGGCCCCGCCCGCCGCCCCCGCCGGTGGCCGGCGCGGGCACCGGGACCGGCGCGACCGCGGGGCCGAACCCCTCGGGGATGCGCCGGTGTTCGGTCCAGGCCGTGCCGTCCCACCAGCGTTCCCGGTGCGGGGCCGACGGGTCGCGGTACCAGCCGGGCGGGGGCGTCATGCTCATCCCGGCACTGTAGGACGCCCCCCTACAGGGGCGTGACGTAGGCCCCGGAGATTCCTCCGTCGACCAGGAAGTCGGTGGCGTTGACGAAGGAGGAGTCGTCGCTGGCGAGGAAGGCGACGGCGGCGGCGATCTCCTCGGCCTCGGCGAACCGGCCCACCGGGATGTGGACCAGCCGGCGGGCCGCCCGCTCGGGGTCCTTGGCGAACAGCTCCCTGAGCAACGGGGTGTTGACCGGTCCGGGGCACAGGGCGTTGACGCGGATGCCCTCCCGCGCGAACTGCACGCCGAGCTCCCGGGACATGGCGAGCACGCCGCCCTTGGAGGCGGTGTACGAGATCTGCGAGGTCGCCGCGCCCATCCGCGCCACGAAGGACGCGGTGTTGATGATGGACCCCTTGCCCTGGCGCCGCATGTAGGGGAGGGCGGCCTTGCAGCACAGGTAGACGGAGGTGAGGTTGACTTCCTGGACGCGCTTCCAGGCCTCCAGGCCGGTCTCGAGGATGGAGTCGTCGTCGGGCGGGGAGATGCCGGCGTTGTTGAAGGCGACGTCGACGCTGCCGTAGGTCTCGTACGCCGTTCTGAAGAGGGTCTCGACCTGGTCGGGGTCGGTGACGTCGACCTTCACGAAGGTGCCGCCGACCTCCTCGGCGGCCGCCTTGCCGCGGGTCTCGTCCACGTCGCCGCAGACGACGTGCGCGCCCTCGGAGGCGAGCCGGCGGGCGGCGGCGAGGCCGATGCCGCTTCCGGCCCCGGTGATGACGGCGGTGCGGCCGACGAGGCGGCGGCAGATGGTGTCCTCGGTCATGAGCGGCTCAGGCCTCCGTGCTGATGAAGACGTTCTTGGTTTCGGTGAAGGCGGTCAGGGCGTCCGGGCCCAGCTCCCGGCCGACGCCGGACTGCTTGAAGCCGCCGAACGGGGTCCAGTAGCGGACGCTGGAGTGCGAGTTGACGGACAGGTTTCCGGCGCGCACGGCCTGCGAGACGCGCAGGGCGCGGCCCACGTCCCGGGTCCAGATGGAACCGGACAGGCCGTACGGGGTGTCGTTGGCGAGGCGGATCGCGTCCTGTTCGTCGGTGAACGGCAGCAGGACGGCGACGGGTCCGAAGATCTCCTCGCGGGCGGCGGCGGAGTCGGGCCGCTCGCCGGTGAGGACAGTCGGCGGGAACCAGAAGCCGGGACCGTCGGGGGCGCTGCCGCGCAGCGCGGGGGCGCCGTCCGGCACGAACGACCGCACCCGCTCGAGCTGTCGACGGGAGATCAGCGGGCCCATCCGGGTCCTGTCGTCGGACGGGTCGCCGACGACGACGGCGGAGAGCGCGTCGGCGAGCAGCGCGCACACCTCGTCGAGGACGGACTCCTGGACGAGGAGGCGGGTGCGGGCGCAGCAGTCCTGACCGGAGTTGTCCAGGAAGGAGGAGGGGTCGACGGCGGCCTCGAGATCGGCGTCGGCGAAGACGACGTTGGGGCTCTTGCCGCCCAGTTCCAGGGTGACGGGCTTGACCTGCCGGGCGCAGCGCTCCATGACCTCGCGGCCGGTGCGGGTGGACCCGGTGAACACGATCTTCGCCACGTCCGGGTGGTCGACCAGGGCTCGGCCGGCGATGTGGCCGTGGCCGGGCAGCACCTGGAAGAGGTATTCGGGCAGGCCCGCCTCCAGGCCCAGTTCGGCCAGCCGCAGGGCGGTGAGCGGGGTGGTCTCGGCGGGCTTGAGGACGACGGCGTTGCCGGCGGCGAGCGCGGGGAAGGAGCCCCAGGCGGCGATGGGCATCGGGAAGTTCCAGGGGGCGATCACGCCGACGACGCCGAGGGGCTCGTGGAAGGTGACGTCCCAGCCGCCGGGGACGGGGATCTGACGGCCGGTGAGGCGCTCGACTCCGCCGGCCGCGTAGAGCAGCAGGTCGCGGGCGTTCGCGGCCTCCCAGCGGGCGTTGCCGAGGAGGTGGCCGGCCTCGCGGACCTCCAGCAGGGCCAGTTCCTCGACGTGCGCGTCGACGACGTCGGCGAAGCGGCGCAGCAGCCGGGCCCGGTCGGCGGGGGCCGCGGCCGCCCAGGTCCGCTGGGCGGCGGTCGCGCGGGTGACGGCGCGGTCGGCCTCGGCGACACCGGCGGCGGGGACGGTGGCGACGACCTCCTCGGTGGCCGGGTTGAGGATCTCCAGCTCGTGCGGGTCGGACACGGGTTGACCTTTCACAGGCGTTCGAAGGAGCGGCGCAGTTCCCAGTCGGTGACCGCGGCGTCGAAGGCGTCCAGTTCGACGCGTGCCATGGTGCGGTAGTGCGCGACGACCTCGTCGCCGAAGGCGGCCCGGGCGATCGGGCTGTTCTCCCACAGTCCGGCGGCCTCGCGCAGCGTGGTGGGGACGTGGTCGTAGTCGGCGGTGTAGGCGTTGCCGGGGCAGGGGTCGGGCAGTTCCAGCTGGTGCTCGACGCCGTACAGGCCGGCGGCCACCAGCCCGGCCACAGCGAGGTAGGGGTTGACGTCGCCGCCGGGCAGCCGGTTCTCGAAGCGCAGGGAGCGGCCGTGGCCGACGACGCGTAGGGCGCAGGTGCGGTTGTCGTGGCCCCAGGCGACGGCGGTGGGGGCGAAGGAGCCCGGCTGGAACCGCTTGTAGGAGTTGATGTTGGGCGCGTACAGCAGCGAGAAGTCGCGGAGCGCGGCGAGCTGTCCGGCGAGGAAGTGCCGCATGAGCTCGGACATCCCGTCCGGGCCGGCCATCGCGTTGGCGCCGTCGGCGTCGGCCAGCGAGAGGTGGATGTGGCAGGAGTTGCCCTCGCGCTCGTTGTACTTGGCCATGAAGGTGAGCGAGACGCCCTCCTGGGCGGCGATCTCCTTGGCACCGGTCTTGTACAGGGCGTGCTGGTCGCAGGTGACGAGGGCCTCGTCGTAGCGGAAGGCGATCTCGTGCTGGCCTGGGTTGCACTCGCCCTTGGCGGACTCGACGGTGAGTCCGGCGCCGGCCATGTCGTTGCGCAGGCGGCGCAGCAGGGGCTCGATGCGGCCGGTGCCGAGGACGGAGTAGTCGATGTTGTACTGGTTGGCCGGGGTGAGGCCCCGGTAGTTCGCGTCCCAGGCCTGCTCGTAGGTGTCCTTGAAGACGATGAACTCCAGCTCGGTGCCGACCTGTGCGGTGAGGCCGAGGGCGGCGAGACGTTCGAGCTGGCGGCGCAGGATCTGGCGGGGCGCGGCGGCGACCGGGGAGCCGTCGTCCCAGGCGAGGTCGGCGAGGAGCAGGGCCGTGCCCGGGTGCCAGGGCACGCGGCGCAGGGTGGTCGTGTCCGGGAGCAGGGCGAAGTCGCCGTACCCGCGGTCCCAGGAGGACATCGCGTAGCCGTCGACGGTGTTCATCTCGGTGTCGACGGCGAGGAGGTAGTTGCAGCCCTCGGTGCCGTGGTGGAGGACCTCGTCGAGGAAGAACCGGGCGGCGAACCGCTTGCCCTGGAGACGCCCTTGCATGTCGGGGAAGGCCAGGACGACAGTGTCGATCTCACCGCCCGCGACGAGGGCGTGCAGCTCCTCGACGCCGAGCGGGGGTGTGCGGTCTGCCACGGGAGGGCCTCCTTCGGGGCTTCTTCGCGCTGTGACGGCCGGACCGGGAGCCATAAGGTAGTGCGCCATAAGGTATTGCCGAGAACCATTGCCTGGGAAGGGGGCGCGGCCGGATGCCGGAGAAACCTGGCGGCGGGGTGTCGGACCGGCTGGCGACGGTGCTGCGGCCGGTGCGGGCGGGCAACGGTTTCGAGGAGGCGCTCGAGCAGATCCTGCAGGTGCTGCGGCTGGGCCTGGTGCCCGGCGGCGAGCGGCTGCCGGCCGAGCGGGAGCTCGCGGAGCGGCTCGGGATCAGCCGGGTGACGCTGCGCGAGGTGCTGAAGGTGCTCCAGGACCAGGGGCTGGTGGAGTCGCGGCGCGGCCGGTACGGCGGAACGTTCGTGCTGCCCCGTACGGACGTCGGGGGCGAGGACGAGCTGCGGCGCAGGGTCGCCGGGGTCGATGTCGAGGACGTGCTGCGCTTCCGTGAGGTGCTGGAGGTCGGCGCGGCCGGGCTGTGCGCGGCGCACGGCCTGACCGGCGGGCGGGCGGACCGGCTGCGCGAGGCGCTGGCCCGCACGCACGACGCCCCGCTGGGGGACTACCGTCGCCGCGACACGCTGCTGCACCTCACGCTCGCCGAGCTGTGCGGCTCGCCGTCGCTCGCGGCGCGGTACGCGGCGGTGCGGGCGACGGTGAACGACCTGCTGGACTGCATCCCGCTGCTCGTGCGCAACCTGGAGCACTCCCAGCGACAGCACACCGCCCTGGTGGAGGCGGTGCTCGACGGGGACGCCGACGGGGCGCGGGAGATGATGCGGGAGCACTGCGCGGGGACGGCCGCGCTGCTGAGGGGCTTCCTGACGTGATCGCTCCGGGTTTCTCGCCGGGACGGCCCTGAAAAGGTATGCGAGTGGTCCATTGAGCGGACGGAGGGTCACATGGGCGACAGACCGCTGATCGGCGTGAGCACCTATCTGGAGACCGCGGCGCGCTGGGGGGTGTGGGAGCTGGAGGCGGCGCTGCTGCCGGTCGGGTACCCGCGGCTGGTGCAGCGGGCGGGCGGGCTGGCCGCGATGCTGCCGCCGGACGCGCCGGAGCACGCGGCGGCGACGGTGGCACGGCTGGACGGTCTGGTCATCGCGGGCGGCCCGGACGTCGACCCGGTCCGCTACGGCGCCGAGCGCGACCCGCGGACCGGGCCGCCGGCACCGCGGCGCGACGCGTGGGAGCTGGCCCTGATCGAGGCGGCGCTGGCCGCGGGCACCCCGCTGCTCGGGGTCTGCCGGGGCATGCAGCTGCTCAACGTCGCCCTGGGCGGCACGCTGGTCCAGCACCTCGACGGGCACGCGGAGGCGGTCGGCGTCTTCGGCGGCCACCCCGTCGCGCCGGTCGCGGGCACGCGGTACGCCGAGCTGGTCCCGGAGGAGACCTCGGTGCCCACCTACCACCACCAGGCGGTGGACCGCCTCGGCACCGGCCTGGTGCCGGCGGCGTACGCGGCGGACGGCACGGTGGAGGCGGTCGAACTGCCGTCCGCCACCGGGGCATGGGTGCTGGGGGTGCAGTGGCATCCGGAGATGGGGGAGGACCTGCGGCTGATGCGCGCCCTGATCGGCGCGGCGGCCGGGGTCTCCGTCCGAGACGGCCGGCAGACCGAGCTCCCCGCCCCCTCGCACGGGGGCCTACGCCCCTGAGACCCTCTCCGCCCGGCTGCTCTCACCCCCGGGTGAGCGACAGCAGTTCCCGTGCCGGGCCCGTGGGCCGGTGGCCCGTCGGCCAGACCGCGCGCAGGTCCCGCGCCAGGCGGACGCCCTCGACGGGCACCCTGACCAGCCGTCGCATCGCCAGCTCCTCCCCCACCGCCAGTTCGCTCAGCACCGCGGGCCCCGCCCCGCCGACCGCCGCCGCCTTCACCGCCGTGGTCGAGGAGAGCTCGATGAGAGGACGGGCCAGACCGCCGAGCGCCGCGTCCAGCACCTGCCGCGTCCCCGATCCCTTCTCCCGCAGGATCAGCGGCGTCGACGCCAGCTCGGAGGCGGTCAGCGCGCGCCGCCGCCGTACCCACGGGTGGCCGGGAGCGGCGACCACGATCAGCCGGTCGTGCGCGACCACCGCGGAGTCGAGACCGGGCGGCACGGTGAGGCCCTCCACGAACCCGAGGTCGGCCTCCCCGGACAGCAGCCGCTCCACCACCGCGGCCGAGTTGCCCGCGTGCAGCGAGACCGCCGTGTCGGGGCGCTGGTCGCGCAGCGCGAGCAGCCAGCCGGGCAGCAGGTACTCGGCGATGGTCATGCTCGCCGCCACCCGCAACCGGGAGTCCCGCCGGTCGCGCAGCGCCTGCGCGCCCGCGTCGAAGGCCTCGGCCGCCTCGACGACGCGCCGCGCCCAGTCGGTGACCAGCGCGCCGGCGTCGGTGAGCCGGGAGCCGCGCGGTGAGCGGTCGACGAGGGCCACGCCGAGCTGGCGTTCCATCGAGCGGATCCGGCTGCTGGCGGCCGGCTGGGTGATGCCCCGCTCGCGCGCGGCGGCGCCGAGGCTGCCGAGCCGGGCCACGGCCAGCAGCAGCTCCAGCGCGCCGAGGTCCGGGACACGGTGCGCGAGCGATCCGGTCACGCCCGGCGGACGCGCCTCCTGCTGCTGTTCCCTGCTCATAAGGTCAGTTTATGCCCCCATAGGAACGTCCTCCCTGGTCGTCGGGGTGCGCCCGCGGGACGGTGGGGATCATGGTCACCGCAGCCCCGCCCCTGTTCGCGGCCCGCCCGCGTGCCGCCGCCGTCCGTCATCTCGGGCCGAACTGGTACGCCACGGTGATGGGCACCGCCGTCGTGGCCACGGCGGGCGCGGCACTGCCCGTCCCCGTCCCGGGGCTGCGCCCGCTGTGCGCGGGGGTGTGGGTGCTGTCCCTCCTCCTGCTGGTGACGGTGCTGGCCGCCCGCGCCCTGCACTGGCTGCACCACCGCGACCAGGCCCGCGCCCATCTCCTCGACCCGGCGACCGTGCCGTTCTACGGCTGCCTGGCGATGGCGCTCGTCGCGGTCGGCGGGGGCGCGCTCGGCGTCGGCCGGGACTGGATCGGCACCGGAGCGGCGCTCGCCCTGGACGCGGCGCTTTTCTGCGCCGGAACGGCCGTCGGACTGGCCGCGGCCGTGGCCGTGCCGTACCTGATGGCCGTCCGCCATCGGGTCGGGCCGGGCCAGGCCACGCCGGTGTGGCTGCTGCCGCTGGTCGCGCCGATGGTGTCGGCGGCGTCCGGGCCCCGGCTCGTGCCGTACCTGCCGGCCGGACAGCCCCGGGAGACCCTGCTGCTGACGTGCCTGGCGCTGTTCGGGCTGAGTCTGCTCGCCACGTCGGTCATGCTGCCGGTGGTCTTCGGCCGGCTGGTCACCGGAGGGCCGCTGCCCCTCGCCCTGACCCCGACGCTGTTCCTGGTGCTGGGCCCGCTCGGGCAGTCCACGACCGCCGTCGGGGCGTTCGCGGAGATCGCCGCGGGCGTGGTCCCCGCGCCGGACAGCCGTGCTCTCGCGGTCCTCGCCGTGCTGTACGGGGTGCCCGTGACGGGGTTCGCGCTGCTGTGGCTGTGTCTGGCCACCGCCCATGTGGTGCGCGCCCGCCGGCACGGTATGCGGTTCACGATGGCGTGGTGGGCGTTCACCTTCCCCGTCGGCACCTGTGTGACCGGCGCCGAGTCGCTGGCCCGGCACACCGGACTGACCGCGTTCGCCGTGCTCGCCACGGCGCTGTACGCCGTCCTCGTCACCGCCTGGGGCGTCGCCGCCGTGCACACCGTGCGCGGGCTGGTCAGCGGAGAGCTTCTCGCAGCGCCGCGGCCAGCACCCCCGGCGCCTCGGCGAGCGACGGCCCGTACCACGTCAGGTGCCGTCCGCTGACGAGCGCGCAGGGCAGGCCGGGAAAGGCCTCGGGGCCGTCGGCGGCGGTGAAGCGGTAGGGCTCGTCGGGGAGGACGACCAGGTCGGGGGCCGCCGCGCGCAGCTCGTCGAGGGGGACGCCGGGGTAGCGGTCGGCGTGGGCCGCGTACAGGTGGTCGACGCCCAGGCGGGCCAGGACGTCCCCCGCGAAGGTGTCGCGGCCGAGGACCATCCAGGGGCGGCGCCAGATCGGCACCACGGCCGTCCTGCGGCGGTCGGGTGCGGGCGGCGCCGCCCACGCCGCCTCCGCCTCGTCCAGCCAGCGGGGCCGGCTGCGCGCTCCGCACGCGTCGAGCACCCGGGCCAGTTCGCGGAAGGCCTGCGGGACGTCCCTGACCTCCGTCACCAGGACCTCGGTGCCCGCCGCGCGCAGGGCGGCGAGGTCGGGCTCCCGGTTCTCCTCCTCGTTGGCGACCACCAGGTCGGGGGCGAGGGCGAGGATCCGGTCGACCTTCGGGTTCTTGGTGCCGCCCACACGGAGGACGTCGAGGTCCGCCGGACGGGCGCACCAGTCGGTGGCGCCGACGAGGGCGCCCGGCAGGGAGACGGCGACCGCCTCGGTCAGCGACGGGACGAGGGAGACGACGCGCACTACCGCTTCCGGTTCCGGACGGCCTCGATGTGCTCGGCGACGGCGACGACGACCACCCGGGTGTCCGGCACCGTCGCCCGCCAGCGGTGGCGGACCCCGCCGGTGAGGTAGAGGGTGTCGCCGCGGCCGAGACGGTAGGCGCGGCCCTCCGCCTCGATCTCCACGGCGCCGTCGGCGACGTACATCAGCTGGTCGTTGCGGTACTGGAACTCGCGGCCGGCGTCGTGGTCGCCGGTGAACTCCGTGGCGTGCATCTGGTGGTGACCGCGCACCAGGGACCGGGACTGCGGCTCGGGGCCGGGTTCGGTGAGCTCGGCGCGGACGACGTCCACGCTGCACGCCGGGTCGGCGGCGGCGAGGAGTTCGACGGCGGTGGTGCGCAGGGCGTCGGCGACCTTCTCCAGGGAGCTGGTGCTGGGCCGGGCGCGGTCGTTCTCGATCTGGCTCAGGAAGGGGACCGACAGGCCGCTGCGCTCGGCCACGACGGCGAGCGTGAGCTCCAGGGACCGGCGCCGCCGCCGGACGGCCGCGCCCACCCGAAGGGGCTGCTCTTTGTGGTCGCCCATCGCTCCGGCTCCCTCCTTCGCTCGTCGCTCCGACGGTGCGTGTGCCCGCCGGCCGCGCGCCGGTGTCCGGGTTCCCCCGCGTGGGCGTGCGTCCTCTGATGAGTTCTCTGCACCCTACGCATGTTCGGCAAACCGTTTCATGGGCCCGTCACATCGAGGGCGCACGGGGTCGCCCGCGACCTCACGGTTCGCGCCAGTCGATCATCCCCGGGGACCGGCCGGCCGGTGGCCGTGTCCTCGCGTTCTTCTCTTCAATGCGCGAGGCGCCCGCGGTGTTCCCTGCGGGAAGGCGCCGAGCGCGGGCGAGGGCGTCGCTCTGCGTGGTT
Organism: Streptomyces sp. NPDC030143; assembly: GCF_055573695.1. NCBI lineage: Bacteria > Bacillati > Actinomycetota > Actinomycetes > Kitasatosporales > Streptomycetaceae > Streptomyces > Streptomyces sp. NPDC030143. The sequence goes on along the minus strand of NZ_JBVIAY010000015.1, from coordinate 113,781 downwards.
GGCCTGATCCTGCCGTGGGTGGGAACGGCACGAGGGGCGGGCCCGGCGCACGCGTCGGCGGCGTGCGGCGGTACCCGCCCCTCGTCGGGCGGTGGCGGGGTTGTCAGGTCACCCGGCCGCCCTGCTCTTCGTCCCCGAGCCCGTGACCGGGGCCCACTGGTCGACCAGGGCGGGGTTCTCCTCCAGCCAGGCGCGGACGGCGTCCTGCTCCCGTCCCTTGCCGGCCTTCTGGATGCGGGCCTCCAGACCGGTGAGCTGCTTCTCGGTCATCCGGAAGTCCTTCAACCAGGTGCCGACCTCGGGGTGGTCGGCGGCGAAGCCCTTGCGGGAGAGGGTGTGCACGCCGTCGCCCGCACCCCAGGCGCCCCGGGGGTCCTTCAGCTTCTTCAGGTCGTACTCGCTGTAGGCCCAGTGCGGCGACCAGAGGGTGACGACGATCGGCTCCTTCTTGGCGTAGGCGCGCTTGAGCTCGGCGAGCATCGCCGGGGTGGAGCCGTCGACGACCCGGTAGGCGCCGTTCAGGCCGTACTCCTCGAGGACCTTGTCCTTGAGCAGGCCCATCATCCCGGCGCTGGGCTCGATGCCGGTGATGCGGCCCTTGAGGGCGCCGGACGTCTTCTTCAGGTCCGCCAGGGTGTTGACGTCCTTCATGTACGCCGGGACGGTCAGCTCCAGGGAGGTGGGGCCGTACCAGCGGCCGAGGTCGTCGAGCTGCTTGCCGTACTTCTGCCAGTACTCGGCGTGCGTGGTCGGCAGCCACGAGTCGGTCTGGAAGTCGACCTGGCCGGTGGCCAGGCCCGTGTAGAGGGGGCCCGCGGCGTACTGGGTGGTCTTCACCTCGAAGCCCCGCCGCTCCAGGAGCTCCTTCCACAGGTAGGTGGAGGCGATGCCCTCGTCCCACGGGATGTACCCGATGGTGATCTCCTTGCCCTTGCCGACGTCCGTGGCGGAGGCCTCGGCGGTGCCGGCGTCGGAGCCGAACACGTTCACGCCTGCGGCGACCAGCGCGAGGACGACGGCACCGACGACGGCCACGGCCGGGCGGGGGCGGTACGACCACACGGTGGTGCGGGCCTTTGCGGCGGCGCGGCGGCCGAGCGGGGAGATCCGGGTGCCCAGGGCGCCGGTCATCCGGTCCAGGTAGATGGCGAGGACGACGATGCCGAGGCCGGCCTCGAAGCCGAGGCCGATGTCGAGCTGGCCGATGGCCTCGTTGACGGCGCCGCCGAGGCCGCCGGTGCCGACCATGCCGGCGATGACGACCATCGACAGGCCCAGCATGATGACCTGGTTGACGCCCGCCATGATCGTCGGCAGGGCGAGGGGCAGCTGGACGCGCAGCAGGGTGTCGCGGGGCGACGTGCCGAACGCCTCGGCCGCCTCGACGAGATCGGCGTCGACCTGGCGAATGCCCAGCTCGGTCATGCGCACGCCGGGGGCGAGAGCGAAGATCAGGGTGGCGACGACACCGGCGGGGACGCCCATGCCGAAGAACAGGATCGCCGGGATCAGCAGGACCATCGACGGCATCGTCTGGAGCAGGTCCAGCACGGGCCTGACGATCGCGCTGACCGTCTTGGAGCGGGCCGCCCAGATGCCCAGCGGGACGGAGACCACCAGGGCGATCACGGTGGCGACGAGCACCAGCGACAGCGTGGACATCGCCTCCTCCCACAGGTCGAGGGAGTCGATGAGCGCGAAGCCGGCGAAGCCGAGGACGCCCGCGACCAGGCCGCGCAGCCACCAGGCGAGCACCGCGAGGATGCCCGCGAGCAGCAGCGGCTCGGGGGCGGTGAGGACGGCGTCGATGCCGTCGTACATGCCTTCGACGAGCGCCTTGACCGCGTCGAAGAGCCAGGACATGTGAGCGACGAGCCAGTCGACACCGGAGTCGACCCAGTCGCCGAGGTGGAGCCTAGGCACGGGCGGCCTCCTTCCGGCCGTCGCGCGGGCTCTCGCAGCGGGACTCCGCGGCCGGCTCGTCGCCGAGGAAGCCGACCAGGCGCCGGCGTGGGACGACACCGACGAGGGCGCGTCGGGCGTCGAGCACGGCGACCGGGTGCGGCAGGCGGGCGCTGAGCGCGCACAGTTCGGTGAACGGCGTGTCGGGGGTGGCGGTCGCGCAGCCGCAGTCGGCCTCGTCGCCGCGGACGGCGGGGTCCATGACGGCGGACGCGGTCAGCACACGGGAGCGATCGACGTCCTGGATGAAGGAGGCCACGTAGTCGTCGGCGGGCCGCACGAGGATGTCCTCGGCGGTGCCGGTCTGCACGATGCGGCCGTCGCGCATGACGGCGATGCGGTCGCCGAGGCGCATCGCCTCGTTGAGGTCGTGGGTGATGAAGACGATCGTCTTCTTCAGCGTCTTCTGGAGGGTGAGCAGCTGGTCCTGCATGTCGCGGCGGATCAGCGGGTCCAGGGCGCTGAAGGACTCGTCCATCAACAGCAGGTCGGCGTCGGTGGCGAGGGCGCGGGCGAGGCCCACGCGCTGCTGCATACCGCCGGACAGCTCGTCCGGCCAGGACTTCTCCCAGCCGGCCAGGCCGCACAGGGACAGCGCCTCGGCGGCGCGACGCTCGCGCTCGGCGCGCGGGACGCCCTGGACGGCGAGGCCGTAGGCGGCGTTGTCGAGGACGCTGCGGTGCGGGAAGAGCGCGAAGTGCTGGAAGACCATGCTGATCTTGCGGGCGCGGACCTCGCGCAGCTCGCGGTCGGTGAGCGCGGTCAGGTCCTGGCCGTCGAAGAGGACGCGTCCCGAGGTGGGCTCCAGCAGTCCGTTGAGCATGCGCAGCAGCGTGGACTTGCCGGAGCCGGACAGGCCCATGACGACGAAGATCTGGCCCGGGTCCACACCGAAGGAGGCGTCGACGACGGCGGCGGTGGTGCCGTCGGCGCGCAGCTCCTCCCGGTCGGCTCCGCCGCGGAGCCGGTCGACGGCCTCGTCCGGTCGTCTGCCGAACACCTTGTACAGATGCTCGGCCTCAAGCCTGGAGGACACACATACCTTCTCGGATCGGGGGCAGGGGGCGGAGGGTGCCATGAGGTCACTGACGGTTGAAAGTGCAAACGGCACCGCTCCGAGGCCGCGCCTGCCCGGGGCCGGGCAGGCCAAACGCGCCGGTGTGCCAGTTCACAGGGCCTTCACACGTGTCACGGGAGGGAATACCTGCCGGGCAGCGGGGGACACGTGCGGCATGATGCGTGGCGTGACCGGACGACTGATGCTCCTCGACACCGCCTCGCTGTACTTCCGCGCCTACTTCGGCGTCCCGGACTCCGTGAGGGCGCCGGACGGCACGCCGGTGAACGCCGTGCGCGGACTGCTGGACTTCATCGACCGCCTGGTCAAGGACCACCGGCCCACCGAACTGGTGGCGTGCATGGACGCGGACTGGCGCCCGGCGTGGCGGGTCGAGCTGATCCCCTCCTACAAGGCGCACCGCGTGGCCGAGGAGCACGCGGCGGGACCGGACGAGGAGGAGGTGCCCGACACGCTCTCGCCACAGGTGCCGGTCATCGAGGCCGTGCTGGACGCGCTGGGCATCGCGCGCGTGGGCGTCTCGGGCTACGAGGCGGACGACGTGATCGGCACGTTCACCGCGCGGGCGAAGGTCGGGGTGGACATCGTCACCGGCGACCGCGACCTGTACCAGCTGGTGGACGACGCGCGCGGGGTGCGGGTGCTGTACCCGCTCAAGGGCGTCGGCACGCTCCAGACGACGGACGAGGCGTGGCTGCGCGAGAAGTACGGCGTCGACGGCCCCGGCTACGCGGACCTCGCGCTGCTGCGCGGCGACCCCAGCGACGGACTGCCCGGAGTGCCCGGCATCGGGGAGAAGACGGCGGCCAAGCTGCTGGCCGAGTTCGGCGACCTGGCCGGGATCATGGCGGCGGTCGACGACCCCGGGTCCCGCCTCACGCCGACGCAGCGCAAGCGGCTGGACGAGGCGCGGCCCTACGTCGCCGTCGCGCCGAAGGTGGTCCGGGTCGCCGCCGACGTGCCGCTGCCGGACGTGGTCACGGCGTTGCCCCGGGCGCCGCGCGACGCGGCGGCACTGGAGGGACTGGCGGAGCGCTGGGGCCTCGGCGGGTCGTTGCAGCGGCTGCTGTCCACGCTTTCCGGATAGACGTCCGGGCATCAGAGGGGGGATCAGTGCTAACTTAGGTAAACCTAACCAAAGGAGATTGGGAGGCCGTCATGGCAGAACGTCCGGCACGGAAGCCGCGGAAGCCCCACTCCGCGCAGGTCGTCCGCACCGAACGGCTCACCCCGCACATGCAGCGCGTGGTCCTCGGCGGAGAGGGACTGGCCGAATTCGCCACCGGCACCTGCACCGACCACTACGTGAAGCTGCTGTTCGGTCCCGAGGGCGTGACCTATCCCGAGCCGTTCGACCTGGAGCGCATCCGGGCCGAGTTCCCCCGCGAGCACTGGCCCGTGACCCGGACGTACACCGTGCGCCACTGGGACGCCGAACACCGCGAGCTGACCCTGGACTTCGTCCTGCACGGCGACGACGGCCTCGCCGGGCCGTGGGCGGCGCGCGTCCGCCCGGGCGAGACCGTCCGCTTCATGGGCCCCGGCGGCGCCTACGCCCCCGACCCCGCCGCCGACTGGCATCTGCTGGCCGGCGACGAGAGCGCCATGCCCGCCATCGCCGCCGCGCTGGAGTCCCTGCCGGCCGGCGCCGTGGCCCACGCCTTCATCGAGGTGGCCGGGCCGGAGGAGGAGCAGAAGATCGACTCCGACGTGGAGGTCGTCTGGCTGCACCGCGGTGACCGCCCCGTCGGCGAACGACTCGTCGACGCCGTACGGGCGTTGGAGTTCCCCGAGGGCCGCCTGCAGGCGTTCGTCCACGGCGAGGCCGCCTGCGTGAAGGAGCTGCGCCGACTGTTGCGCGTCGACCTCCGGATCCCCCGCGAGGACCTCTCGGTCTCCGGCTACTGGCGCCTCGGCCACAACGAGGACGGCTGGCAGGCCTCCAAGAAGGAGTGGAACGCCCGCGTGGAAGCCGAACAGGAGCACACGGCCCCGGCCGCCTGAGGGGTCCTCGCAACCCCTCTGAGCGGCGGACCGCCCCCGACTCGGAGCTCCGGACGGAAGGCGGGGCCGCGCGAGCAGCCGCGGGCACCGGCCGGTGCCCGCCGGCCACGCGGCCCGACCCCCGGCCGGCCTCAGTCTCCCCGTACGCGCGCGTGCAGGTGCATGTCGTGCCAGCCGTCCGGGTGCAGGAGTGCGCTGCGCTTGGTGCCCTCCAGGGCGAAGCGGGTCTTGCCGGCGACGCGGCAGGAGGCCTCGTTGGCGACGGCGTGCATCAGTTCCAGGCGCTGGAAGCCGACCTCCTCCAGGGCCCAGTGGGCGAGGGCGTCGGTGGCGCGGGCCGCGACGCCCCGGCCGCGCGCCCGCGCCGTCGTCCAGTAGGCGACCTCGGCCACCCCGTCGCCCAGCAGGATGCAGCGCAGCGCCACCCGCCCCAGCAGGACCCCGCTCTCCGCGTCCGCGACGGCCCACTGCGCGTTGTCCTCCTTCTCCCAGGCCGCCCGCCACTCCTCGATCCAGCCGGCGACCTCCTGAACGGAGTCGGCGGCGCGGATGTGCCACTGGTGCATCAGCGGGTCCTGGAAGGCGGCGTGGACGGCGGGCGCGTCCTCGGGCCGCCACGGGCGCAGCAGCAGCCCGTCACCGGTGGCGAGCACGGGCTGCGGAGTGCGGGAGAGGGAACCGGCGGGCAGGACGGGACGGGTGAGGAAGGGCATGACCCGTATCCTGCCCGCCGCGTCCGCGGCGGCCCACGCGTTTTCCCCGTCGCCGTAGTCTGGGTGCCGATGAGACGCCGCACCCCTCCCCCGCCCTCCCCGCTCCCCCAGCGCGACGGAGTCGACCCGGTCCGGGTACGACTGCCGGGCGAGGGCCACTGGAGGACCGTACGGGAGCATCTGCTGGAGCGGTTCGGCGCGGCCCGGGCCGCACTCGTGGAGGGGATGTTCGCGGCGGGGCGGATCGTCGGGGCCGACGGGCGGGCGGTGGCGGCGGACGCCGCTTACACGCCGGGTCTGTACGTGTGGTTCCACCGCGAGCTCGCCGCCGAGCCGCCGGTGCCCTTCCCGCTGGACGTCGTCCACCGCGACGAGCACGTCGTCGTCGCCGACAAGCCGCACTTCCTGGCGACCACCCCGCGCGGCAGCCACATCACCGAGACCGCCCTGGCGCGGCTGCGCCGCGACCTCGGCCTGCCCGCCCTCGGCGCCGCGCACCGCCTCGACCGGCTCACCGCCGGCCTCGTGCTGTTCACCGTGCGCCCGGAAGAACGCGGCGCCTACCAGACGCTGTTCCGCGACCGCCGTGTGCACAAGGTGTACGAGGCCGTCGCGCCGTACGATCCCGGGCTGGACCTGCCGGTCACCGTGCGCAGCCGGATCGTGAAGGAGCGCGGGACGCTGACCGCCCGCGAGGTCCCGGGCGAGGTCAACGCGGTCAGCCGCGTCGAGCTGGTCGAGCACCGGTCGGACGGACTCGCCCGCTACCGGCTGACACCACTGACCGGGCAGACCCACCAGCTGCGGGTGCACATGAACGCGCTGGGCGTGCCGGTCCTGGGCGACCCGCTCTACCCCGAGGTGACCGGCCCCGTGCCGGCCGGCGACTTCCGGCGCCCGCTGCAACTGCTCGCGCGCGAGCTGGAGTTCACCGATCCGGTCACGGGGACGGTCCACCGGCTGCGCAGCGGGCGGACGCTGACCGCCTGGACCTCGTACGAGGACTGGGACGGCCATGGCGGCCGGGGAGACCGGGATCAGTAGCCGCGCCACCAGTCGAGGAGGCGCCGCAGGGCGTTCCGCCTGCGGGCCGGCCGGGCGCCCGCCGCGTCGGGCCGGGGCTGCGGGGCCGCGTCGGACTGCGGCCGGGCCTCGTGCGGGCCGGGCTCGGCGACCGCTGCCCCGGAAGCGGCCGTCTGCCGGTCCGCCGACCGGCTCTTCGGCAGATCCGCCGGCCGCTCCGCAGGCGCATCCGCCGACGGGCCCGCCGCCGGGTCCACGTAGCGATCCGCCGCCCGGGCCGTCGTCTCGGGCGTCGGCCCGGAGTAGATGCTCATCGGCAGTCCCGAGCGGGGCGGCGGGACCGCGCCGTGCGACGGCCGCGCCATGACGTCCTGCTGCGGCTTCGGCTCGAACACCACCGGCAGTTCCACCAGGTGCCGCGAGGCGATCGACGTCGTCCAGCGCAGGTCCTCCTCGTCGCAGTCGAGTTGGATGTCCGGCAGCCGCATCAGCAGCGCGTCCACGCCGACGTCGGCGATGGCGCGGCCGATGTCCTGGCCGGGGCACTCGTGCGGACCTCCGCCGAAGGCGAGGTGGGAGCGGTTGCCCTGCATGTTCGCGGACAGGTCGGGGCGCACCCGCGGGTCGAGGTTGCCCGGCGCGGGCGCGAAGAGCAGACCGTCCCCCCTGCGGATGCGCTGACCGCCCAACTCCGTGTCCTGCTTGGCGAAGTAGCCGAGGACGGTGCTGAACGGCGGTTCGTCCCACAGCGTCTGCTCGACCGCCTCCGGCACCGTCATCTGCCCGCCGTTGAGCCGTGCGACGAACCGGTCGTCGGTGAGGACCATGCGCAGCGCGTTGGACAGCAGGTTGACGGTGGCCTCGTAGGCGGCGAAGAGCAGGAGGCGCAGGTGCTCGCGGACCTCGTCGTCGTCGAGGTTCGCCGGGTCGTTGATGAGGTGGCTGGCGAGGTCGTTCCCGGGCCGGGCGCGGCGGCGGGCGGTCAGCCGGCTCAGCGCCTCCATGACGTAGGTGTGGCTGGCGATGGCGGTCTCGGTGCCCTTGAGCGCGTCGCGGGCCGCCTGGACCATCCGGTCGCTGTACTCGTCGGGCATGCCGAGGACATGGCACATCACGGCCATCGGGAGGTGCTCGGCGAACTGGCCGACGAGCTCGGCCTCGCCGACCTCGCAGAAGCCGTTGACCAGGTGCTGACTGGAGCGGTTGATGTACCGGCGCAGACTGCGTTCGTTGATGGTCTGCACGGCCGCGGTCACCGCGCCGCGCAGCCGCTTGTGCTCGTCGCCCTCGGCGTGGGCGCAGATCGGCTGCCAGGCGATGTGCGGCATCAGCGGGTGGTCGGGCTTGACCAGGCCCTCCAGGAGCGGGGTCCAGATGCGGCTGTCCCGGCTGTACTGCGAGGGGGTGCGGACCATGTGCAGGTTCTCGGCGTGGCCGAGGACCACCCACATCGGGACGTCGTCGTGGAGGAGGACGGGCGCCACCGGGCCGTGCTGGTCCCGCAGTTCCTCGTAGAGGGTGCTCAGGTCCTCCGCGCCGGGGCCGTAGAGGCGTTGCAGTCCGCCGGGTCCGCGGCCGTGCGCGGGACAGCCGGGAGGCGGGTCGAGGGCGAGGTCGCGCGGACCTGTCGTGGTGGGGTGTTCAGGCGTCACAGGGGGTCGCTCCGGGGGCCGGGGGATCCGGTGTCGGGGGTGGGGGTCAGGTGAGGCTGCCGGTCAGGTGCAGCGTCTGGAGGAAGGCCACCAGGGTGGTCAGCACGTCACGGCTGGAGGCCCGACGGCGCACGTCGCACTCCACGATCGGCAGGTCGGCCGGCAGGTCGAGGGCGGCGCGCAGGTCCTCCAGGGGGTAACGGGGCCCGTCGGGGAAGGTGTTGATGGCGACCACGAAGGGCACGCCGCGCTCCTCCAGCCGCCCCATGACCTCGAAGCTGACCTCGAGACGGCGGGTGTCGACCAGGACGACCGCGCCCAGCGCGCCTTCGAACAGGCCGTCCCACAGGAACCAGAACCGCTCCTGGCCCGGCGTGCCGAAGAGGTACAGCACGATCTCGTCGGTGATGCGGATGCGGCCGAAGTCCATCGCCACGGTGGTGGCGGTCTTCGAATCGGAGCCGTAGTTGTCGTCGACGCCGATGCCGGCCTGCGTCATGGTCTCCTCGGTGGTCAGCGGTTTGATCTCGCTGACCGACCCGACCATGGTCGTCTTGCCGACGCCGAAACCGCCCACGATGACGATCTTGGCCGCCGCCTGGGTGGAGTGCGGCAGATGGTCCTCGGCCCGTGGGCCGGGGATCGTGTCAGAGCCGTTGAAGTCCATGCATCACCGCTTCGAGAAGGGAACGGTCGGGGAGGTGCTGCCGGACGATCGGGGCGCGCGCCTGGACGAGGTCGGCCGCCAGCATCTCGGTGAGCAGCACCGTCACCACGCTGAACGGCAGGCTGAGGTAGGCCGACACCTCGGCCACCGACAGCGGGGACCGGCACATGCGCAGCACCGCGATCTGCTCCGGGGTGGCCGAGGAGGGCGGTTCGGCGTGCGCCACGACCAAGGTGACCAGGTCGACGGCCGCGCGATCGCCGTCGCCACCCGAGATGACGTACAGCCTTTCGAGGTCCTTGTCCTTCCCGCCCTCCTTCGCGGGTTGCTCGGTCACGTCCGGCAGGGGCTGTCGCCGTTGGCGCTGGGGAGGCGTCATACGCTCTGCCCGTTGCGCCGGGGCGGGCTGGTCAGGTGGGCGCCGATGCGCACCACGAGGTCGCGCATGGAGCCGCTCATCCGGCCGGGCTCGCAGCACACGTCGGCGAGCACCGCCAGGTAGGCGTTGGCGCCGGCGGCCATCAGGTAGAAGTAGCCCCCGTCCATCTCGATGACGACGAGGTTCATGTCGCCCTCGACACTGTGGATCTCCTGGGCGACGGCGCTCGCGAGGCTCTGCAGACCGGCGCAGGCGGCGGCGACGCGGTCGGCGGCGTCGGGGTCGCCGGCGTAGCGGGCGATGCGCAGTCCGTCGGCCGACAGCACCACGATCATCTCGATGCCCGGGACTCCGTCGTAGAGCTCCTTGAGCATCCAGTCGAAGTTGGCGCGCTGCTGGATCACGTGAGGTCCCCCTCGTCGTCGGCCTGGTTCTCGGCCTTGTCTTCGATCAGGTGCAGGTATGCGGTCGGGTTGCGGGTGAAGTCGGTCGGGTGGACACCCGGGTTGCCCTTCTTGAGCCCCTCCCAGAAGGCCTCGAACGCCACTCCGGGCTCGGCCTTCTTCCGCTCGGGCTGCGGCCTGTCCTCGGCCTCGGGGCGGGCCTGCCTGAACGGGTCCGGCTTGCCCTCGCGCTCGGCGCGTTCGGCGGCGGCGGCCTCGGCGTAGCGCTGGGTGAGGGAGATCTTCATCTTGCTGCGGCGCTGCGGCAGACCCTTGTCGGTCCACTCGGTGACCTCGGGCACGTCGTCCTCGAACGAGACGCCGGCGGGGATGCGCGGACTGGTGGGGCGGCGCTTCTTGGGCGGGCGCTTGGGGCCCTCGACCGCGTCCTGGAGGGTGATCTGCGGGACGGCGGTGGCGCCGATGCCGTGCGCGAAGCCGGGGGCCGGCTCGGTGGTCATCATCTCGCTCGGCACGATGAGCACGGCGCGGACACCGCCGTACGCCGACTTGCGCAGCGCCACGTCGAGCTTGTGCGAGGTGCACAGCCGGCCGATGACCGCCAGACCCAGGCGCGGGTTGCCGCCCATGTCCTGGATGTCGATGCCCTCCTTGGCCTCCGCCAGCATGCGCTCGACCCGGGCGCGGCTCTCCTCGCTGAGGCTGACGCCGGCGTCCTCGATCTCGATGGCGATGCCGGTCTGCACCTCGACGGCGTTGACGTGCACCTTGCTCTGCGGCGGCGAGTAGCGGGTGGCGTTGTCGAGGAGCTCGGCCAGCGCGTGGATGAGCGGTTCGACGGACAGACCGCGGATGTTGACCTTGGCGATGGAGTCCAGCTGGATGCGCCGGTACTCCAGGATCCGGGACATGGCACCGCGCAACACGCTGTACAGCGGGATCGGTCGGGACCAGCTGCGGCCGGGGCGGCCGCCGCCGAGGACGCCGATGGAGTCGGCGAGGCGCCCGATCAGCGCGTTGCCGTGGTCGATGCGCAGGAGGTCGTCGAAGACCTCGGGGTTGCGGCCGTGGTCCTCCTCCATCTCCCGCAGTTCTTTGGCCTGTTGGTGGACGATGGCCTGGACCCGCCGGGCGATGCTGACGAACGAGCGCTGGGCGGAGTCGCGCAGGGCCTGCTCGTACTCGATGACCTCGAACAGCTTGTAGCACAGCCGCCGTTGTCCCTCACCGAGCTCGCGGAACGCGGGCTCGGTCTCGTCGAGGTGGTCCATCACCTCGCGGGGCGACGCTCCCCGGCGCATCCAGGCGACCGCCGGAGGGATGAACTCCGCAGCGATGCTGTGGTTCTGCTCGTCCTGGGCGGCGAGGCGTCGCTCCAGATAGGCGACCCGTCGGTCCTTCTCCGCGCGCAGGTCCCGCAGGGTGCGGCCGCGGCGTACCGCCTCGGCCCCGGCCGCGATCACCAGGAGGGTGCCGAGGGCTCCGCAGGCGCCGACGGCGAGCCGGGCCGGTACCGCCACCAGGGCGACGGCGGCTCCGGACGCCGCGGCCATCAGTATCGCCGGCAGCAACAGCAGGCGTACGTACGCCAGTTCTCGACGGCCGGGCGGGGACTGAACTCGCACCATGTGGGCACCCTCTGTAGGGATCTGTCGGCATCTTCCGAACCTTTGGGAACAAGCGCACGAATTCGCCTCAACTCGGTGCGCCGCGGGCGAGCTTAGTCCGACGGGATCATCGCCGTGTCATATTCGGCAACCGCCTGAAACCGGGCGGACACCTCCAGTAATGTCGTCCCCATTTACACGCTGTGTTTATATTCGAACACGTCGAGTAACTACGAATGGGTATACGAAAACAGTTCACCGGGACGGGTGAACATGGGGGTGGGCAGACCTCAGGGGCGCGCGGTCGGGAGCTGGCGCCGTGAGGGCGCGTTCTCAGGAACTGCCGCCTTGAGGGCGCACTCTCGGAAGCTGAAGCCCCGAGCGCGCCTCCTCCTCAGAGACTCCCGCCCGAACGCACCCTCGCCGAGGCCGCCGCCCCAACGGCGCCTCCGCAAGGGCCGCCGTCGCAAGGCGCCTTCTCCACAGCCGACAGCCGTCGGACAGCGGTGTGGGGCCGCGCGAGCAACCCGCACAGCCCCACACCACGACCGACGACCGACGACCGACGCGGCCGGGGGTGTCACCCCACCGACGAGTAGGCGACGACTCCCCGCAGCAGTTGTTCGACCGCCTTGCGGGCGGCCTTCGCCACCGACGGCCCCTCGCCGGAGGCGGGCGCCGCGGCGGAGATCTGGCCCAGCACGTCGATGACCTGCTTGCACCAGCGCACGAAGTCCCCGGCAGGCATCTCCGCCTCCCGCAGCACCTCGTCGAGCCCCTTCCCCGAGGCCCACATGTACGCGGCCCAGGCGAAGCCGAGGTCGGGCTCGCGCTGCCCGACGCCCTCCGTCTGGCTGATCCGGAACTCCTCCTCCAGGGCGTCCAGCCGCCCCCAGATCCGGACCATCTCGCCGAGCGCCGCCTTCGCCTTGCCCGAGGGCAGCTTCGGCGCCATCGCGTCGTCGCCGGCGCGGGCCTCGTACACCAGCGCCGAGGCGCAGGCCGCGAGTTCGGCCGGAGCCAGCCCTTCCCAGACACCGGCCCGCAGGCACTCGCTGGCCAGCAGGTCCAGCTCGCCGTACAGGCGGGCCAGCCGCTTGCCGTGCTCCGTCACCTCGTCGGCGCGCAGGTAGTCCAGCTCGGTCAGCAGTGCCACGATCCGGTCGAAGGTCCGCGCGATGGTGTTGGTGCGCCCCTCGATGCGCCGCTCCAGCTGCGAGGTGTCGCGCAGCAGCCGGTGGTAGCGCTCGGCCCAGCGGGCGTGGTCCTCGCGCTCCGCACAGCCGTGGCACGGGTGCGCGCGGATCGCGGTGCGCAGACGGGCGATCTCCCGGTCGTCGGCGGCCTGGGAGCGCTTGTTGCGGGCGCGCTCCGGCGGGATGTGCCCGGCCTTGCTGCGCAGGGCGGAGGCGAGGTCCCGGCGGGACTGCGGCGAGCGGGGATTGAACGTCTTCGGGATCCGCATCCGCTCCAGCGCCTCGACCGGCACCGGGAAGTCGATCGAGGCGAGCCGCTTGACCTGCCGCTCTGCGGTCAGCACGAGCGGGCGCGGCCCGTCGTGGTGGTCGAAGCCGCGGTGGCCGTTGGCGCGCCCGGCGGGCAGACCGGGGTCGAGCACCAGGGCCAGCCCGGCGTACTTGCCGGTCGGCACGTGGATGACGTCACCCGGCTTCAGCTTCTCCAGTGCCACCGCCGCCTCGGCCCGCCGCTGGGCCGCGCCCTGCTTGGCCAGCTCCGTCTCGCGGTCCTTCAGCTCGCGACGCAGCCGCGCGTACTCCTCGAAGTCGCCGAGGTGGCAGGTCATGGAGGCCTTGTAGCCCTCGAGCCCCTCCTCGTTGCGCTGCACCTGCCGGGAGATCCCGACGACCGAGCGGTCGGCCTGGAACTGCGCGAACGACGTCTCCAGCAGCTCGCGCGAGCGGTGCCGTCCGAACTGCTCGACGAGGTTGACCGCCATGTTGTACGAGGGCTTGAAGCTGGAGCGCAGCGGATACGTCCGCGTGCCCGCGAGACCCGCCAGGTGGTCGGGGTTCATGCCGCGCTGCCACAGCACGACGGCGTGCCCCTCGACGTCGATGCCGCGCCGCCCGGCGCGCCCGGTGAGCTGGGTGTACTCGCCGGGGGTGATGTCGGCGTGTTGTTCGCCGTTCCACTTGACGAGCTTCTCCAGCACCACCGAGCGGGCGGGCATGTTGATGCCCAGCGCGAGGGTCTCGGTCGCGAAGACGGCCTTGACCAGGCCACGCACGAACAGCTCTTCGACGACCTCCTTGAAGGTCGGCAGCATGCCCGCGTGGTGGGCGGCGATGCCCCGCTCCAGGCCCTCCAGCCACTCGTAGTACCCGAGGACGTGCAGGTCCTCGGTCGGGATCGAGGCGGTGCGCTCCTCCACGAGGGCCCGGACCCGGGCCCGCGCCTCGTCGTCGTTGAGCCGCAGCCCGGCGTACAGGCACTGCTGGACGGCGGCCTCGCAGGCGGCGCGGCTGAAGATGAAGGTGATGGCGGGCAGCAGGCCCTCGGCGTCGAGTCGCTCGATCACCTCGGGGCGGCCCGGCGTCCACACCCGGGAGCGCTGGCGGCGCTCGCGCTCGCGGTCGGCCTCGCGCAGCCGCCCGCGCCGGCGGTCCTGGTACGACGGCCGGCTCGCCTCCATGCGGGCCAGCCGGGCGAGGTCGGGGTTGACCGCTCTGCGGTGTCCCTCGCCCTCCTCGAAGAGGTCGTACATCCGCCGCCCGGCGAGCACGTGCTGGAACAGCGGCACGGGCCGGTGCTCGGAGACGATCACCTCGGTGTCGCCGCGGACGGTGTCGAGCCAGTCGCCGAACTCCTCGGCGTTGGACACGGTCGCGGAGAGCGAGACGAGGGTGACCGACTCGGGGAGGTGGATGATCACCTCCTCCCACACGGCACCGCGGAAGCGGTCCGAGAGGTAGTGCACCTCGTCCATCACCACGTAGCCGAGGCCGAGGAGGGTCTGGGAACCGGCGTACAGCATGTTCCGCAGCACCTCGGTGGTCATCACGACCACCGGGGCGTCGGAGTTGACGCTGTTGTCGCCGGTGAGCAGACCGACCTTGTCGGCGCCGTAGCGACGGCACAGGTCGGAGTACTTCTGGTTCGACAGCGCCTTGATGGGTGTCGTGTAGAAGCACTTCTTGCCCTGCTGGAGGGCGAGGTGGACGGCGAACTCGCCGACGATCGTCTTGCCCGAGCCGGTGGGTGCGGCCACCAGGACGCCCTTGCCCGCCTCGAGTGCCTGACAGGCCTCGATCTGGAAGGGATCGAGGCCGAAGTCGTACATCTCGCGGAAGGAGGCGAGTGCGGTGGCCTGCTCGACTGCGCGCCTGCGCGCAGCCGCGTACCGCTCGGCCGGTGAGAGGTCCTCTGTCATCGTGCTTTCGAGCGTACCGGGCCCCACTGACAACAGGACGATCATTATCCGGATCGGATGCCGTTAAACCCGAGATAAACGCAGCTCACGGCCCCACGACCCGGACCGCCCCGGGCACGCAGCGCGCGGTCAGCGGCAGCGGCCCCAGCCGCTCCCCGTCGGCGTACCCCGTGATGCCCTCCGCGGCGATCTCCACCTTGGCCGCGCGGTGCACGGTGACCTTGGGGTGCTCGACGTGGGTCCCGCGGTACACCCGCGGGAACACCCGCAGCAGCGTCGCCCGCCCGCAGTCCCCGACGACGGTGACGTCGAACAGCCCGTCGGTGAGGTCCGCGCCGGGACAGATCCGCATGCCACCTCCGTACGACGACCCGTTGCCGACGGCGACGAGGGTCGCCTCGGTCTCGCGCACGGCGCCGTCGTCGAGCGTGATCCGGTAGGGGAACGGGCGGAAGGCGGCGAGTTCGGCGATCATCGCGAGGTCGTACTTGACACGTCCGGCGGGCCGTCTCATGCGGTTGCCGCGGTCGTTGACCCGGGAGTCGAAGCCGGAGGCGAGGACGGTGCCGAACCAGCGGCCGCCGGCCCGTCCGAGGTCGACGTCGCGGATCCTGGCCGTCCTGAGGGCGTCGGCGATCAGCCGACCCGCGGCGGCCGGGTCGCGCACGGGCAGCCCGAGGGCGCGGGCGAAGTCGTTGCCGGTGCCCACGGCGACCAGGCCCAGCGGCGTGCGGGTGCCGGCGACGGCCTGGAGCGCGAGGTGGACCAGCCCGTCGCCGCCGACGGCGATCAGCGCGCCGGTGCCCTCCGCGACGGCCGCACGCGCGCGGGCGAGGGCGTCCTCGGCGTCCTCGCCGAGGACGGTGCGCACCGAGTAGCCGGCCGCCCGCAACGCCGAAGCGGCCGGCAGCGCCGCGTGGGCGCCCCGGCCGCGGCCCGCGGTGGGGTTGACGAAGAGGGTGATCTCGCTGGTCACGCAGTGACCCTACGAGTCCCGGCGCGGTCCTCAGGTCACGTCGTCATAACCGTTGACCCGCTCCGTGGTCGACTGCTCCGGCAGCGCGCGGCTGGCGGTCACCGTCTCGATCTCGCCGATGTCCTCGGGGTTGAGGTCCAGCTCGGAGGCCTCGTCGTCGGCGGGGCCGAGGGCCTCGCGCCGGCTCCTGCGGCGGTCGTTCAGCAGGGAGAAGGCGACGGCGCCGAAGTACATGATCCAGATCGGCCCGGCGAGCGCCAGCATCGAGATGGGGTCGGTGCTCGGCGTGGCCACGGCGGCGAAGACCGTGATGCCGATGATCATGCCGCGCCACCAGTTGGCCATACGTTTGCCGGTGATGACCCCGGTGAGGTTGAGCATGACCAGCAGCAGGGGCAGCTCGAAGGAGAGACCGAAGACCACGACCATGCGTGTGACGAGCTGCAGCAGGTCGTCCAGGGGCAGCAGGTTGTCGACGCCGGTCGGGGTGAAGTCCATGAGCACCTTGGCGGTGGTGGGCAGCACCCGGTAGGCGAAGTAGCCGCCGCCGAGGAAGAGCGGGACGCCGGTGCCGACGAAGGCGTAGGCGTACTTGCGCTCGTGCTTGTGCAGGCCGGGCGCGACGAAGGCCCACAGCTGGTAGAGCCAGACCGGCGAGGCGAACACGACACCGGCCATCAGGGACACCTGGAGGGCCAGGGTGAAGGGGGCGAGGAGGCCGTTGATCGTGATGCGAGCGCACTGCTGCGACTTGTCGCTCGCGTTGGCCAGTTCTTCGAAGGTCTTCGCGCAGCCGACCGAGTCGAGGATCGGCTGGGTGAGGAAGTTGATGATGTCGTTGTAGAAGAAGGCGGCGACGACCGTCACGAGGACGATGGCGAGCAGCGCCTTCGCGAGCCGGTTGCGAAGCTCACGAAGGTGCTCCGCGAGGGGCATCCGCCCCTCGGGATCCTTCTCCTGTTGGCGGGCAGACTTCAGCAACCCACGTTCCCATCTCGTGCGGCGGGCCGGAGGTCACCGGCCCTGCGTCAGCGCTTGGTCGTGTCCGTCGGTTCGGTGACCGGTCGGGAGCTGGTCACGTCACCGGGGGCGGCCTGGATGGTGCGCTGCGCCGGGGGCTGCTCGCCGTTGTTGGGCGGGCCGGCCGGGGTCGCGGAGTTGCTGCCCTCTTCCTTCATCGCCTTGGCCTCGCTCTTGAGGATGCGCGCGGACTTGCCGAGCGAGCGGGCCATGTCCGGAAGCTTCTTCGCGCCGAACAGCAGGATGATGACGACGAGGATGAGAATGATCTCGGGGGCGCCGAGCCTTCCGAACATAAGTCTTTACCTTCTCACCGAGGCGGCTGGGTGGGTGCTGTCCGACCGGTCGGACATGTGTCCGAACGATCGGGTTGGCAGCGATCGTAACGCTCAGGGGTAAACGCGAGGCAATCCCCTTGCGTACTCCCGGTCAGCGATCCGAGCCTCGTATTCCGGACCGCGACCAGCAGCGTACCTGCCGGACACGCCGGGGCGGGAGGGCGAAGTGGCCCAAAACGCATTCCGTACCGGACTCACAGGACGGCGACGGCGGGACTCACAGGGTGTCGACGGCGCGGGCGGCGCTCAGGGACGCCCGCTCCAGGTCCTCGGCGGCCCTGTTGATACGACGCGTGGACTCCGCCACCTGGCGCCCCAGGCGCTGCGCCTCCAGGAACACCCGGACGGCGAGCACCGCGAGAACGGCGAGACCCACAAAACCCACGGCTACCGCGAACATCGGCCAGAACATGAAGCGAGCCTAGACCCACCTACGACGTCGAATGCAGCCGCAGGGTGCGCACGCCACCGCCCGTGAGCAGTTCGACGATCCGCTCCCCGGCCGGCTTGCGCACGGCCGCGCCGCAGTCGGGGCAGGTGAAGGAGTAGAACGTGGTGCTGCTGGAGGCGCCGATGGCCAGCCGCAGGGCGCTCGCGGCGAGTTCGAACCGGCCCCGGCAGTCGGGGCACCCGGCCCGGAACATCACCGGAGCCACATTCCTCATCCCCGCGAACGCGGCGGCCACGGAGATGCCCCGCCCCCCTGGGGGCCCCGGCTCCGTCACGTCCCCGCTCCCGCCCGTCGAACCGCCCCTGCGCCCCACGGCGTCGGCCGCGCCCCGGTTCACACCGCGCCCCGCACGTCGACCGGGCCGCTGACGGGACCGCCGGCGATCCCCGACTCGGGTGCGCCGGCGCCCGGCGCCTCCCGCGCCTCGACCCCGTCGTACGCGGCCAGCGCCTCGCGGGCCGCACTGCGGGCGCTGGCGGCGAGGACCTCGGGGGCGACGATCCGGCCGTCGCGGCCGAGGCGGAGCGCCAGACGGCGCAGGGAGGCCGGGTCGGGGGTGCGCAGGGTGATGCGCAGGCCGCCGTCGGGCAGTTCCTCGGCGGTGTCGTGGGGGTAGTACTCGGCGACCCAGCGGCCGCCCGGCCCGACCTCGACGACGACCTCGGGGTCCTCGGCGGCCGGCTGCACCAGGCCCTCCGAGAGGTCCCGCAGCTCGATCTCGGGCGGCGCGGACGGCTCGTCCAGGATGCGGATCTCGGCGACCCGGTCGAGGCGGAAGGTGCGGCGCGCCTCCGAGCGGCGGCACCACGCCTCGACGTAGGTGTGTCCGACGCTGACGAGGCGGATGGGGTCGATCTCGCGCTCGGTGACCTCGTCACGGGCGGGCGAGTAGTAGCGGATCCACAGACGGCGCCGCTCGGAGATCGCCCGGTCCACGTCGGCGAAGACACCGCCCTCGGACTCGAAGGTCACCGAGAGCCGGGAGCTGGCGCCGGCCGCCTCGCCGGCCGCGGCCTCCACCTTGGCGGTGGCGCGCAGCAGCGCCTGCCGGTCGCCCTCGCGCAGGCCGGGCAGGGTCGCCACCGCGCGGGCGGCGACCAGCAGCGCGGTCGCCTCGTCGGCGGCCAGCCGCAGCGGCTCGGCGGCGTCCGCGCCGAGCGCGGCCGGGTTGTGCCACCAGATGCGCTCGCCGTCGGTGTCGATGTCGAGGAGGTCGCCGCCGCGGAAGCTGGTGCCGCACATGGGCAGCACGTCGAGGTCGGAGACCAGTTCGTCCTCGGTGATCCCGAAGGCGCGCGCCACGTCCTCGATGCGCGCCCCGGGTCGCTCCCGCAGATAGGTCACCAGGGAGAGCATCCGGCGGGTCTGGTCGATCGCGTTCGCCGGCCTGACCGGTTTGCCTGCCACTGTGTTGCTCGCTCCCCCTCAGCCCTTGGCCACGGCACGCAGCCGGTCGACCACGTCGGCCCGCAGCTCGGCGGGTTCCAGGACCACCACGTCCGGCCCGAACTCCACCAGCCACGCGTCCAGCCCGTGCCCGTACGGAATCTC
This sequence comes from Streptomyces sp. NPDC030143, assembly GCF_055573695.1. Lineage (NCBI taxonomy): Bacteria > Bacillati > Actinomycetota > Actinomycetes > Kitasatosporales > Streptomycetaceae > Streptomyces > Streptomyces sp. NPDC030143. Next base: position 94,565 of record NZ_JBVIAY010000015.1, on the reverse strand, counting down.
CAACTCGTCCCAGCCGTCGCCGAGTTCCCGCACGGCCGTGGCCTTCGCCCGCAGGGGGTACCCGGCGCCCGAGCGCAGTCGGATCAGCGCGCTGCGGTCGGCGGTCTCCCCCGCCCAGCTCGCGACGGTCTCCCGGACGGTGACGACGTCGGGGACGGGCGCGGTGAAGCTCGCCCCCCGCGAGCGGACCCGGCCGGTGATCCGGGACAGCCGGAACACCCGCTCGGCGCCCCGGTCGCGGTCCCAGCCCGCGAGGTACCAGTGGCCGCGCCAGCATTCCAGCGCCCACGGCTCGACGTGCCGGGGCTCGGGGCGGGCGGCGGTGGCCTTGCGGTACTCGAAGACCACCGGACGGCGGTCGCGGCAGGCCAGCATCAACGGCTCGAAGGCGGCCTCGTGCACCGGGATGCGCGGCTCCAGCGCGCCGTGCGCCTCGTAGGGGTCGACGTCCTCGGGCAGTCCGGCCGCGCGCAGTTTCTGCAGGGCGCCGCTGGCCGCGCCGGCGAGCCGGGCCTGCTGCCAGACCTTGGCGGCCAGCCCCAGCGCGGCGGCCTCCTCGGCGTCGAGGGTGATGGGCGGGAGGCGGTTGCTGTCGCGGCGGGCGAGGTAGCCGACCTCGCCGTCCAGGCTCTCCACGGTCTCGATGACCAGGCCGAGCTCACGCAGGTCGTCCTTGTCCCGCTCGAACATGCGGTTGAAGGAGTCGTCGGATGCCGCCCCGCCGTTCCCCGGCCTGAAGGCCTCGACGTAGGCCTCGATGGAGTCGCGCAGTTCGCGCTTGCTGAGCGGCCGCCGCGTCCCGAGCAGACACAGCGCCAGGTTCATCAGCCGCTCGGCCTTGGCAATGGCCATCGACGCCCTTCGCCTCCTCATGATGCTTAGACGGATGACCGTACCGCTCCGCGGTGCCCCGGCAAAAGCCGAGGGCCCACGCCCGGACAGGCATGGACCCCAGGTGATCGGCTCCGGTCGGATCCCGCTCGGACCTCGAGCGGGTTTCAGACCCCGAGCAGGTCCACGACGAAGATCAGCGTCTCGCCGGGCTTGATCGCCGGGGTGGGGCTCTGGTTGCCGTAGGCGAGGTGGGCCGGGATGGTCAGCTGGCGACGGCCGCCGACCTTCATGCCCTGCACGCCCTGGTCCCAGCCCTTGATGACGCGGCCGCCGCCCAGCGGGAAGCGGAACGGGGTGCCGCGGTTCCAGCTGGCGTCGAACTCCTCACCGGTGCTGAAGGCGACGCCGACGTAATGGACGGTGACGGTCTGGCCGGCCTGGGCCACCTCGCCGTCGCCCTCCCAGATGTCCTTGATCTCGAGGTCCGCCGGGGGCTCGCCGCCCGGGAAGTCGATCTCGGGCTTGTCGATGCTCACGTCTGTAGCTCCTGCTAGTTCTCGATAGGGCAACGTGCACAGTCTTGCACCTCGGGCGGGGTCACACCGCCGCGAGGATGTCCACCGAGAAGACCATCGTGGAGTCCTTCCCGATCCCGCTGCCACTCGGCGGGTTGTCGCCGTACCCCAGCTCCGGCGGGACGACGATGACGACGCGGCTGCCCACCTTCTTGCCGGTCAGCCCCTGCGCCCAGCCCTTGACCACCTGCTGGAGCGAGAACGACGCGGGTGCGCTGCGGGTGTAGGAGGAGTCGAACTCCTTGCCGGTGTCCCAGACGACGCCCTTGTACTGCACGACCAGGCTCGCGTCCGCCGCGACCTCCTCGCCGTCCCCCTCGATGACGTAGTTCGCCACGAGCTCCTTCGGCGGGTCGGCCTTGGGGATCTCGAGGGAGGGCGCCTTGCCGTCGGTGTTGGTGCCGACCTTCGGCAGCGCCGCGTCCTCCTGCGGGACGTCCTTGCCCTTGGCGGAGCTCTTGCCGCTGAAGGTGCCCTGGAGGTCCACCACGAACACCAGCGTGTCGGTGCCCTTGATGCCGGCCTGCGGCTGGCCCTTGGAGCCGTAACCCCAGGTCGGGGGGACGGCGAGCTCGACGCGGCTGCCGACCTTCTTGCCCGTGAGGCCGTAACGCCAGCCGTCGATGATGCCGCCCGGGGCCAACTGGATGAACAGCGGCGTCTTGCGGTCGTAGGAGTTGTCGAAGACCTTCGCCGTGTCCCAGACCTGACCGAGGTAGTGGGCCCAGATGTAGTCGTTCTCCGCGACGGTCTGACCGCTGCCCGCGATGAGCGTGCGGACCGCGAGCTGGTCGGAGGGGGTGCCGCTGCCCCTGGCGACGGTCGGCTTCTCACCGAACCCGGTACCCGCCGTGACGGCCGGCAACGGACCGTCGACGATCTTGGGCGCGGGGGCCGCGGAGGTGGGCGAGGCGGAGGGCGACGCATTGCCGTCGGCGGCGCTCGAGGAGTCGGACTTGTCGTCCCCGCATCCGGCGAGTGTGACCAGGCCTGCGGGAACGGCGGCGAGAAGAAGTGAGCGTCGGCGCACGGTGGGGGCCTCGTAATCGGTCGATCTTGTGGATGGCGTGCGCGCAACTCTACGGCGTGACAGGGGCGCCGTACGGGAAACGTACGGCGCCCGTGTTGCGTTCCGACGACGTGGCCGGAATCGCATGGCTCACATGCCGGCGATGAGCTTCTCCACCCGGTCGTCCACCGAACGGAACGGGTCCTTGCACAACACGGTGCGCTGTGCCTGGTCGTTGAGCTTGAGGTGGACCCAGTCGACCGTGAAGTCGCGGCGCTGCTCCTGGGCCCGCCGGATGAAGTCGCCGCGCAGGCGCGCCCGAGTGGTCTGCGGGGGGACCGACTTGCCCTCGAAGATCTTCAAGTCGTTGCAGATCCGGGTGGCTTGGCCCTTCTTCTCCAGCAGGTAGTACAGGCCACGACGGCGGTGGATGTCGTGGTAGGCGAGGTCTATCTGCGCCACGCGCGGGTGCGACATGGTCATGTTGTGCTTGGCCCGGTAGCGCTCGATGAGCTTGTACTTCATCACCCAGTCGATCTCGGTGCCGATGCGGTCGAGGTCCTCGGTCTCGATCGCGTCCAGCGTGCGGCCCCACAGCTCCAGGACCTGCTCGACGGTGCCGGTGCGGATGCCCCGGCGCTCGCAGAAGTCCACGGCCTTCTCGTAGTACTCGCGCTGCACCTCGAGGGCGGAGGCCTCACGGCCGCTGGCCAGGCGCACCTTGCGCCGGCCGGTGATGTCGTGGCTGACCTCGCGGATCGCCCGGATCGGGTTCTCCAGGGTGAGGTCGCGCATCACCGTGCCCGCCTCGATCATGCGCAGCACCAGGTCGGTGGCGCCGACCTTGAGCAGCATGGTCGTCTCGGACATGTTCGAGTCGCCCACGATGACGTGCAGCCGGCGGTAGCGCTCGGCGTCGGCGTGCGGTTCGTCGCGGGTGTTGATGATGGGCCGTGAGCGGGTGGTCGCCGAGGAGACGCCCTCCCAGATGTGCTCGGCCCGCTGGCTGACGCAGTAGACGGCCCCGCGGGGCGTCTGGAGCACCTTTCCGGCGCCGCACAGCAGCTGCCGGGTCACCAGGAAGGGAATGAGGATGTCCGCGAGCCGGGAGAACTCCCCGTGCCGGGCCACCAGGTAGTTCTCGTGGCAACCGTAGGAGTTGCCCGCCGAGTCGGTGTTGTTCTTGAAGAGGTAGACGTCGCCCGCGATTCCTTCCTCGTGCAGGCGTCGTTCCGCGTCCACCAGGAGTCCTTCGAGAATGCGCTCGCCGGCCTTGTCGTGGGTGACCAGTTCGGTCACGTTGTCACATTCGGGTGTCGCGTATTCCGGATGCGATCCCACGTCGAGATACAGGCGGGCGCCGTTCCGCAGAAAGACATTGCTGCTTCGGCCCCATGACACGACACGGCGGAAGAGGTAGCGCGCCACCTCGTCAGGCGACAGGCGGCGCTGTCCCCTGAACGTGCACGTGACGCCGTACTCGTTCTCCAGCCCGAAAATGCGGCGGTCCATGAGTGAACATTACGCCCGATCCCCTGAACTGAAACGGGGTTCGGCGGCACGGTTCGGATCATTTTCCGATGAAGAAGCAACCACCGCACTCGCGGCGGGAACTGCGAGTACCCGCCCCGTGGCCAGCAGAACCAGCAGGGACACGGCCCCCGCGACACCGGGTACGGCGAAGCCCCACAGGGCGCCACCCGCCTCGACGACCGGTCCCGCCACGCCGGTGCCGAGCGAGTGACCCACGGTGAAGGTGGTCACCAGCCAGGAGAACGCCTCGGTGACCGTGCCGCGCGGCGCGTGCCGGTCGACGATGACGAAGGCGCAGGCGATGGCGGGGGCGAGGAACACACCGGCGAGCACGGTGAGCGCCACCATGGCGACCGCGCCCGGCATCAGCATCAGCGGCAGATAACACACCGCCAGGAGGGCCACGAGGGCACGCAGTCGCCGCTCCGGCGCGCCGGGCCAGGTCCGCGCCCCGTACACCACGCCGCCGAGCAGCGCGCCCAGGCCCAGCGCGGCCATCAGCCAGCCGTACACGACGTCGCCGCCGTGGTCGTCCGCGTACGGCACGGAGGCGACCGTGATGGAGCCGAGGGCGATGCCGACGAACAGGAAGGCGGCCAGCAGGGCGAGCAGCCCGGCTGAGCGCAGGGCGCCCAGCCAGTGGGCCTCGCGCGGGGCGGAGCGCCACGCGCGCGCGGGGGGCGACAGCACCACGGACAGGGCGCCGAGGACGCCGACGGCGTTCACGACGAGCAGCGCGGCCTGCGCGGACCACAGCGACACGCACAGGGTCACCAGCAGCGGACCGACGGTGAACATCACCTCCTGGGCCACCGCGTCCATGGCGTACGCCGTGTGCACCTGGTCCTCGCGGCGCAGCACCGAGGGCCACAGGGCCCGCAGGCCGCCCTCCAGGGGTGGTGTGAACAGCCCGGCGGCCCCGACGGCGAGGTACGCCAGAGGCAGCGGGCCGGTGCCGGCGAGGGCGAAGACCGCCATGGCGAGGGCCGAGGCGAGCGCGGCGGGCAGCTGCACCCGCGGCTGCCCGCGCAGGTCCACGAGGCGTCCGAGCACCGGCTGGCCGACGGCGTTGGCGACGCCGTAGACGGCCGCCAGGGCCCCCGCGAGGCTGTAGGTGCCGCCCTCGGCGCGCACGAACAGCAGGATCGCGATGGCGGCCGTGGCGTTGGGCAGCCGGCCCACGAGCGTGCCCGTCAGCAGGCGCGCCGCGTGCCTCGCCCTGAGGATCTCCAGGTATCCCGCGGCCAATGTCCCGCCTCCGTCGGCTCGCCCGAGGCGGTGCGCCCGGGGCGCCACGCTCGGGTTTTACGTATAACGTGTCTTGTCATACGTACCATGTGCGCTGTTCGCCAGTCCAGAGCGCACGCGTCAGACGAAGGAGCAGGCCCCCGGTGGGACGAGCCAGTACGCGCCCGACGAGCCGTGACGTCGCCCGGGCGGCGGGTGTGTCGCAGGCGGCGGTCTCGCTCGTCCTCGGGGACAAGTGGCGCGGCCGGGTCTCCGAGGCCACGGCGGAGCGGGTCCGCGAGGCCGCCCGGGAGCTCGGCTACCGGCCCAACCTCGCCGCCCGCAACCTGCGGCTCGGCCGCACCCGCACGGTGCTGCTGGTCGTCCCGGCGCTGACCACCGAGTTCTTCGCCGGCGTCTACACCGGCGCGGCCCGGGTCGCCGCCGAGCACGGCTTCGGCGTCGTCCTCTACCCCTCCCCCGAGGGGGTCGGGCCCGCCCGCGACCCGTTCGCCTCCGCGCCGGCCGCGCTGGACGGCGTCCTGGCCTCGTCCATGGCCGCCGACGCCCTGACCGCGATCCGCGGCGACCAGCTGCCGCTGGTCATGCTGGACAGCGACCCCGCCGGCAGTCTGGGGGCGGCCACGGTCAACCTGGACATCGCCGACGGCGCCCGCCGGATCGCCGACCACCTGCTGGGCCTCGGCCACCGGCGTTTCCTGCACCTGGCGGCCGACGTGCCGTCCTGGACGTTCGAGGTCCGCGCGCGGGAGCTGGAAGCACGGGTGGGCGCGGTGCCCGGGGCGTGGGTGCGCACCGCCCGCACCCCGATGACCATCGAGGGCGCCCTGGCCGCCACGGAGGCCGCCCTGGCCGCCCCGGGCCCCCTGCCCACCGCCGTGGTCTGCGACGACGACAAACTGGCGGCCGGCGTGTACAAGGCACTGCGCCGGCGCGGGCTGCGCGTCCCCGACGACGTCTCGGTCACCGGTGTCGACGACATCGCCCTGGCCAGCGCCCTCGACCCGGAGCTGACCACCGTCCGGCTGGACGCCGAGCTGTTCGGGGAGCGGGGCATGCGGGCCCTGCTGGACGTCCTGGAGGGCCGTGAGAGCCCGGCCGGGGACATTCCGGTCGAGTTGGTCGTACGGGGCTCCACGGCGGCACCTGGGGCCTCGTGAGACGCCTGTGCCCCGGCCGTGGAACCCGGCCGGGGCACCTCGCGACGGGGTGGGTCAGTCCTCGTCGGACTCCTCGGAGCTCTCCGCCTCGGTGGTCGCGCCGCCGCTCTCCAGCAGCCGGGCGAGCTGGCGGCCGACGATCCGCTTGAACTTGCGCTGCTGCGGCCGCGTACGGTCCAGCACCGCGACCTCCAGCCGCTCGGCGGGGATCTCCCGCTGCGTGCCGTTGGTGTCCCGCGACAGGGCCTGGACGGCCAGCTTGAGGGCCTCGGCGAGGCTCATGCCGTCCTGGTGGCGCTGGTCGAGGTAGCCGCTGATCTGCTCGGCGTTGCCGCCGACCGCGACCGAGCCGTGCTCGTCGACGATCGAGCCGTCGTGCGGCAGCCGGTAGATCTGGTCGCCGTCCGGCGTCTCCCCGACCTCGGCCACGACCAGCTCCACCTCGTAGGGCTTCTCGCCCGCCGAGGAGAAGATCGTGCCCAGGGTCTGGGCGTAGACGTTGGCCAGGCCGCGCGCGGTCACGTCGTCCCGGTCGTAGGTGTAACCACGCAGGTCGGCGTAGCGCACACCGCCGATGCGGAGGTTCTCGTACTCGTTGTACTTGCCGGCGGCCGCGAAGCCGATCCGGTCGTAGATCTCGCTGAACTTGTGCAGCGCACGGGACGGGTTCTCGCCGACGAAGACGATGCCGTCGGCGTACTGCAGCACGACCAGGCTGCGACCGCGGGCGATGCCCTTGCGCGCGTACTCCGCGCGGTCGGCCATCGCCTGCTGGGGTGAGACATAGAACGGCGTCGACACCGGTTATCCGTCCCTTTCTGTGGAAGTCACTCGATCACCTTGCCAAGAGGGGCGGCCGGCTACAGCAGCGCGGCCCGCGGGCCGTCCGGCTGCTCGAGACGGCGCTCCAGGATGGAGCGGGCGATCCCGGAGGACTCGTCCTCGGTGAGCCGGCGGAAGCCGTCCTCGGTGATCACGGTGACGATGGGGTAGATCCGGCGGGCGACATCGGGACCGCCGGTCGCCGAGTCGTCGTCTGCCGCGTCGTACAGGGCCTGCACGACGAGCGTCGTGGCCTGCTCCTCGGTCAGGTCCTCGCGGAACAGCTTCTTCATCGCGCCGCGCGCGAAGATCGAGCCGGAGCCCGTCGCCGCGTAGTGGTGCTCCTCGGAGCGGCCGCCGGTGACGTCGTAGGAGAAGATCCGGCCCCTGCCGCGGTCCACGTCGTACCCGGCGAAGAGCGGGACCACGGCCAGGCCCTGCATGGCCATGCCGAGGTTGGAGCGGATCATCGTCGACAGCCGGTTGGCCTTGCCCTCGAGCGAGAGCTGGGCGCCCTCGACCTTTTCGAAGTGCTCCAGTTCCAGCTGGAAGAGCTTGACCATCTCCACGGCGAGACCGGCGGTGCCGGCGATGCCGACGGCCGAGTACTCGTCGGCCGGGAACACCTTCTCGATGTCCCGCTGGGCGATGACGTTGCCCATCGTGGCGCGCCGGTCACCGGCGAGCACCACGCCGCCGGGGAACGTCACCGCGACGATCGTCGTGCCGTGCGGGGCCTCGATCACGCCCTGGGTGGGGGGCAGTTGCCGGTTGCCGGGCAGCAACTCCGGCTGCTGCTCCGACAGGAAGTCCATGAACGAAGAGGATCCAGGCGTCAGGAAGGCTGCCGGCAGACGCCCGACGCCGCGAGAGTTGGCTTCCACGAGGTTCCTTCCGGATGGGCCGAATTCACAGTTGAAGCATCGGTATGCGAGGGACCTTACCCGGCTCGCGACGGTGATCCACATGTCCGGCCGAAGCCTTCGGGGAGATCACGCGGCACCTCGTCCGGAGCGCGAGGACCGGTGAGCCCGAGTCAGGTCGCGGGCCCACCGGTCACTCACACCCCCGCACCTTCAAACCTTCGATTCGAAGAGAAGGAAGCCTTACTGTCCACCCTTCTGAACGAAGGACCGCACGAAGTCCTCGGCGTTCTCCTCGAGGACGTCGTCGATCTCGTCCAGCACGGAGTCCACGTCGTCCGACAGCTTCTCCTGGCGCTCCTTGAGGTCCTCGGAGGCCTGCGCCTCCGCCGCCTGCTCCTCGACCTCCTCCGTGGAGCGCGTCGCCTTCTGCTGGCCGCCGCCGGTGTCCTTGGTCGCCATAACCCTCACCCCGCTCAGTTCGCCCGACATGGTCGACAGGTCGGCATTCCTGCCGATCGGTGATGATCAGACCCTACAAGCCGGGTCCGACATCGGCCCCGCAGTTACCGGAACGTACGGGAGCCATCTCGATGATTCCCGGGCGACGGGGTTTCCACCCCGCCCGCCCGGGTCCGGCCGAGTACCCGTTCAGCCGCCCGACAAGACCCTGACCAGGTCTTCCGCCGTACGGCAACGGTCCAGGAGCTCCTTGACGTGATTTCGCGTTCCGCGAAGCGGTTCCAGGGTTGGGACGCGCTGGAGGCTGTCGCGGCCGGGAAGGTCGAAGATCACCGAGTCCCAGGAGGCCGCCGCGACGTCGTCCGCGTACTGCTCCAGGCAGCGTCCGCGGAAATACGCGCGCGTGTCCTCCGGAGGCTTGCTCCTGGCCCGCTCGACCTCACTCTCGTCCAGGAGCCTCTTCATCCTGCCGCGGGCCGCGAGACGGTTGTAGAGGCCCTTGTCGGGCCGCACGTCGGCGTACTGGAGGTCGACCAGGTGCAGCCGGGCCGCGTCCCAGTCGAGCTCGTCACGGCGCCGGTAGCCCTCCATCAGCTCGCGCTTGGCGACCCAGTCCAGTTCGCCGGCCAGGCTCATCGGGTCGTTCTCCAGGCGCGTGAGGGTGTCCTCCCAGCGCGCCAGGACGTCTTTGGTCTGGTCGTCGGCGTCCGCCCCGAAGCGTTCCTCCACGTACTTGCGGGACAGCTCGAAGTACTCCATCTGCAACTGGACCGCGGTGAGTGTGCGACCGCTGCGCAGCGTGACCAGACGCCGGAGCGTCGGGTCGTGCGAGACCTGGTGCAACGTGCGCACCGGCTGGTCGACGGCCAGGTCCACCGCGATGAAGCCGTCCTCGATCATCGACAGGACCAGGGCCGTCGTGCCGAGCTTGAGATAGGTCGAGATCTCGGAGAGGTTGGCGTCGCCGATGATCACGTGGAGGCGGCGGTACTTCTCCGCGTCGGCGTGCGGCTCGTCGCGGGTGTTGATGATCGGGCGCTTGAGGGTCGTCTCCAGGCCGACCTCGACCTCGAAGTAGTCCGCGCGCTGACTGAGCTGGAAGCCGTGCTCGTGGCCGTCCTGGCCGATGCCGACGCGGCCCGCGCCGGCGAAGACCTGGCGGGAGACGAAGAAGGGCGTGAGGTGGCGCACGATGTCCGAGAAGGCGGTCTCCCGCTTCATCAGGTAGTTCTCGTGCGTGCCGTAGGAGGCGCCCTTGTTGTCGGTGTTGTTCTTGTAGAGGTGGATGGGCTGGGCTCCGGGGAGCGCGGCGGCGCGCTCGGCGGCCTCGGCCATGATCCGTTCGCCGGCCTTGTCCCAGAGGACGGCGTCGCGCGGATTGGTGACCTCGGGGGCGCTGTACTCGGGGTGTGCGTGGTCGACGTAGAGGCGGGCGCCGTTGGTGAGGATCACGTTGGCGAGGCCGATGTCCTCGTCGGTGAGCTGGCTGGAGTCGGCGGCCTCGCGGGCGAGGTCGAAGCCTCGCGCGTCCCGCAGCGGATTCTCCTCCTCGAAGTCCCAGCGAGCCCGGCGGGCCCGGTGCATCGCCGCCGCGTAGGCGTTGACGATCTGGGACGAGGTGAGCATGGCATTGGCGTTCGGGTGGCCGGGGACGGAGATCCCGTACTCCGTCTCGATGCCCATTACTCGCCGTACGGTCATGCGGCCCTCCTTGCCCGGCGGCTCCCTCGGTCGTGGGCGCCGCTCAGATACCGCTGGTGCTCCGGTGCGTGCGAGGTGCCCGTCCCCGCACTGCGACCGGCGGTACGGAAGAGCCTAGAACGCCTCTGCGCCCGCGGGGAGATCATTTGCGTCATTGCACTGCTCCAGCCGTGGCCCGAAAAGCAGTCGGCTGCGGGTACCCGGAAAGGGCACCCGCAGCCGCCCTGTTTTTTACAGGTACTGTCCGGTGTTCGCCACCGTGTCGATGGAGCGTCCGGTGTCGGAACCCTGCTTTCCGGTGATCAGGGTGCGGATGTAGACGATCCGCTCGCCCTTCTTTCCGGAGATCCGGGCCCAGTCGTCCGGGTTGGTGGTGTTCGGCAGGTCCTCGTTCTCCTTGAACTCGTCCACGCAGGCCTGGAGGAGGTGGGAGACGCGCAGGCCCTTCTGGTTCTTCTCCAGGAAGTCCTTGATCGCCATTTTCTTGGCGCGGCCCACGATGTTCTCGATCATGGCGCCGGAGTTGAAGTCCTTGAAGTAGAGGACTTCCTTGTCACCGTTGGCGTAGGTGACTTCCAGGAAGCGGTTCTCCTCGGATTCCGCGTACATGTGTTCCACTGCCGTCTGGATCATGCTCTGGACGGTGGTGGTCTTGTCGCCGCCGTGCTCGCCGAGGTCGTCCCCGTGGAGCGGGAGGCGCTCGGTGAGGTACTTGCCGAAGATGTCCTTGGCCGCCTCGGCGTCCGGACGCTCGATCTTGATCTTCACGTCCAGCCGGCCGGGCCGCAGGATGGCCGGGTCGATCATGTCCTCACGGTTGGAGGCGCCGATCACGACCACGTTCTGCAGGCCCTCCACGCCGTCGATCTCGGCGAGCAGCTGCGGGACGATGGTGTTCTCCACGTCCGAGCTGACACCGGAGCCGCGGGTGCGGAAGAGCGACTCCATCTCGTCGAAGAAGACGATGACGGGGGTGCCCTCGCTGGCCTTCTCACGGGCCCGCTGGAAGACGAGGCGGATCTGCCGCTCCGTCTCACCGACGTACTTGTTCAGCAGCTCGGGGCCCTTGATGTTGAGGAAGAAGCTCTTGCCGGCGGCCTGGCCGGTGACCTCGGCGACCTTCTTGGCCAGCGAGTTGGCGACGGCCTTGGCGATCAGCGTCTTGCCGCATCCGGGGGGCCCGTACAGCAGGACACCCTTCGGCGGCCGCAGTTCGTGCTCCTTGAACAGGTCCGGGTACAGGTACGGCAGCTCGACCGCGTCGCGGATGGCCTCGATCTGGCCGCCCAGGCCGCCGATCTGCTCGTATCCGATGTCGGGGACCTCTTCGAGGACGAGTTCCTCGACCTCGCTCTTCGGAACGATCTCGTAGACATAGCCGGAGCGGGGTTCGAGCAGCAGGGCGTCGCCGGGGCGGATGGTGACGTCCAGCAGCGGCTCGGCGAGCCGTACCACCCGTTCCTCGTCGGTGTGCCCCAGCACCAGGGCGCGCTCGCCGTCCTCGAGGATCTCCTTGAGGGTGACGATGTCCCCGACCCGCTCGAACTCCATGGCCTCGACCACGTTGAGCGCTTCGTTGAGCATCACTTCCTGGCCGCGCCGGAGATCGTCGAGCTCGACGCCGGGGCTGACGTTCACCCGGAGCTTGCGGCCCCCGGTGAAGATGTCGGCCGTGCCGTCCTCGTTCGCCGCGAGGAAGACACCGAAGCCGGCCGGCGGCTGGGCGAGCCGGTCGACCTCCTCCTTGAGGGCCACGATCTGGTCGCGGGCCTCACGGAGCGTGTTGGCGAGTCGCTCGTTCTGGGCGGACACGCCGGCCAGGTTGGTCTGCAGCTCGACGATCCGCTCTTCGAGAATCCTCGTGTGTCGCGGAGAGTCGGCGAGCTTGCGTCGCAGGACGGCGATCTCCTGCTCAAGGTAAGCGATCTGCCCGGCCGGGTCGTCGGACCCTCGTCCCGGGCGGATGCCGCGGTTCATGTCGTCGTCGTGGGCTGCCACGGTCCTCACCTCCTCCAAGGGGAGCTGGACGCTTCCAGACCCTACCTGGGTGGGTGTCGATTGAAACCCCTAGATCACAAACACTGTCGGGGTGTGTCCGATCTTCACCCTTGCGCTCTCCCTCACGCCAGGGGGATACCCACCGAACATGATTGGAAAGCTGCCGGAGGTAGGGTCGAAGTGTTCAACACCCGTCAGAGCCTGCATCGTTCCCGTGCGGCTCGGCAGTAAACGGCAGGAGACATGAGCGTGCAGCAGGAGGCCGGTGTCGGCGACGAGGCGCTGGAGGTCTGGATCGACCAGGATCTCTGTACCGGCGACGGCATCTGCGCCCAGTACGCGCCAGAGGTGTTCGAGCTGGACATCGACGGCCTGGCCTACGTCAAGAGCCCTGAGGACGAGCTCCTGCAGGACAAGGGGGCGACGACACCGGTTCCGTTGCCGCTGCTGACGGACGTGGTGGACTCGGCCAAGGAGTGTCCGGGCGACTGCATCCACGTGCGACGGGTTTCGGACGGGGTCGAGCTCTACGGGCCTGACGCGGAGTGAGCGGTCACGCGCGGTCTGTCATGGCTGTCTGATTTCTCACAACCTCCGGTACATCCGTCAGACGCTGTGGGCTCCCGCGGGCGTGGTGCGGACGAACGCGTCATCCTTCCACCGCCACTTGGCGCCGTCCTTGACGTCGGGGCAGCAACTGGGCACGTCGGCCGAGGAGTAGCCGAGCAGCGAGGCGAGGACGGCGCCGTCGCCGACGGAGAGGCTCGTGACCGTGAGGCGGTCCTTCGGGTCGACGAGCGTGGCCACCACGCGTGCGTGGCCCGCGTCGGCGGACCGCGTGAGCACGTAGACGCCGTCGGGCGGGGTGCCCATGGGGGCGTCGCAGTGGACGGCGGCGACCGTCTCGGGCCTGCCGTCGCCGTCCAGGTCTCCGGAGGCCTGTTTCACCACCACCGTCTCGACGGGGCCGCATTCGATCGGGAAGTCGACGCCGGTGGTGGCGGGAGCCGCGACGGTGGCCGGGGCCGGCTTCGTCTCGGGGCCGGACGCCTGGGCGGCCGTCGCCGGGTCGGGCTGCAGGACCGAGGAGAGGGCCAGCACACCGGCCAGAGCCGTGGCGGTGGCGACCCAGTGGATCGGCCGGGCGTGGGTGTGGGCCGGTTCCGGGACGGCGGATTGCTGCACGAGGAAGCGTCTCCTGTGAGGGCTGTGCCGGTGGGGTGGGAGGCCAGCATCGTGCCACACGTCACACGAGGGGGGAACGGCGGGGTGCGAGGTTCACCCCCGCGGTGAGCCAAGGCGACGGCGTCGTGGCCGAGTTCCCGGTCCGTTCCGGGAACTCGGCCACGACGCCGGTCGGTTGCGGCGCCGGGACCACCGCGGACCGGCCGCCGGCCGGTCCGCGCCGCCCCCGCTTCCGCGGCGGGCACGCGCGGGGCGGCGCGCCCCGACCGTCGGTTCAGCGGCCGCTGCCCCCGTCGGCGTTCGGCCCCGCGTAGTCCTCGCCGTAGGCGCCCTTCGCGGGGCGGCGGCGGCGCATGGGGGGCTCGACGCCGTCGGCGAGGCGGCGGGCCGTAAGGAGGAAGCCGGTGTGGCCGATCATCCGGTGGTCCGGGCGGACGGCGAGGCCCTCGATGTGCCAGTTGCGGATCATCGTCTCCCAGGCGGTCGGCTCGTTGAAGCAGCCGATCTCGCGGATGGACTCGACGGTCCGGGCGAGCTGGGTGGTGGTCGCCACGTAGCAGCACAGGATGCCGCCGGGCACGAGCGCCTTGGAGACGGCCTCCAGGCACTCCCAGGGGGCGAGCATGTCGAGGATGACGCGGTCGACGTCGGTGTCGGACAGGTTGTCCTGGAGATCGCCGACGGTGAGCTGCCAGGCGGGGTGGGGTCCGCCGAAGTAGCGCTCCACGTTCTGCTGCGCGATCTCGGCGAAGTCCTCGCGGCGCTCGTAGCTGTGCAGCATGCCCTGGTCGCCGATGGCGCGCAGCAGGAAGCTGCTGAGCGAGCCGGAGCCGACACCGGCCTCCACGACGCGCGCGCCGGGGAAGATGTCGGCGAAGGCGAGGATCTGCCCCGCGTCCTTGGGGTAGACCACGGCGGCACCGCGGGGCATGGACAGGACGTAGTCGGGGAGCAGGGGGCGCAGCGCGAGGTAGGCGACGTTCCCGGTGGTGCGGACAACGCTGCCCTCGGGAGCACCGATCAGTTCGTCGTGCGGGAAGGAACCCTTGTGGGTGTGGAAGTTCTTCCCGGCCTCGAGCGTGAACGTGTAGTGGCGGCCCTTGGGGTCGGTCAGCTGAACCTGGTCCCCGACCTTGAAGGGCCCGCGCCTGCGGGCGGCACCGGTCGGTTCGGACATGTGACCAGCCTACCGGGGTTTACGGGGGCCGCCGACCACTGGGTCCTGCCCGAACGACGGGCCCTATGAGGGCCGGGCCATCGCCTTCACGAAGGCCCGCTCGACGTCGGCCGCGGACAGCACGCCGTAGATCTCCCCGGTCTCCTCGACGACGAGGTACTCGGTGGCGGGTGTCTCGCGCAGGGCGTCCAGCAGGTCCTCCCCCGCCAGCTCGGCGGAGACGCGCATGCCGTCGGTGAGTTCCTGGGCGAGTCCGCTGACGGCGACCCACGGCCGGCGGTGTTCGGGTACGCCGACGATGGCGGCCTCGCGCACCAGGGAGAGGGGCTCGCCGTGGGCGTCGACGACCACCAGGGCGCGGGCGCCGGCGTCGTTGGCGCGGCGCAGGGCCTCGGAGAGCGGGGTGTCGGACTCGACGGGGACGGCGCGGCGGGTGAGGTTGCGGGCGCGCAGCTCGGGCAGGTGCTCGCGCAGGCGGGCCATGCGCAGGCTGTTGCCGGCGCCGGTCCAGATGATCGCCGCGAGGATGGCGGCGAGCAGGGCGTCCATGACGGTGTCCATGCCGACGCTGTCCTCGGCGGAGGCGCCGAGCGCCCCGGACTGGGTGAGCAGCGGCAGTCCGACGAGGACGGAGACGGCGAGGGCGCGGCCGACCCAGGCCGCGGCGATCGTGCCGCTCATGGGCTTGCCGGTGATCTTCCAGACGACGGCGCGGAGCATGCGGCCGCCGTCCAGGGGCAGGCCGGGGAGGAGGTTGAAGACCGCCACGATCAGGTTGGAGATCATCAGGCCGGCCAGCAGCACGCCGGGGACCGTGCCGCGCTCGACGGACTGCAGCGCGAGGTAGAAGAGGCCGGAGAGGGCGAGGGAGAGGAGCGGGCCGACGAAGGCCAGCCAGAACTCGCGGCCCGGGGTCTCGGCCTCCTTCTCGATCTCGGAGACGCCGCCGAAGAACTGGAGCCGGATGCGGCGGACCGGGAGCTTGAAGCGCAGGGCGGCGACCGTGTGGGCCAGTTCGTGGACGAGGACGGACGCGTAGAAGGCGACCGCGAAGAAGAGGGAGACCAGGTAGCGGGCCGCGCCGAGTTCGGGCAGCACGCGGTCGAGCTGGCCGCCGAACACCCAGGTGATCAGCGCGGCGACGAGGAACCAGCTGGGCGCGACGTAGACGGGGACGCCGAAGGGGCGGCCCATGAGCAGCCCGCCGCGGGGCTCCGGGGGACGGTGGGGCGGCCGGTTCCTGCCGGGGCGCGTGGTGGGGGCGGTCGGGGCCCCGGTGCGGTCCTCGGGGTCGGGTGTCGCTCCGGAAGGCGCCTGCGGGTCGGCGGGAGGCTCCTCGGGGGCCGGGGCGTCGGGCAGGGGCGCAGGTGTCGTGGGTCGCTCGGCCGACTCGTCGCTGTCCGGCCGCGGCCGCCCGCTCCCGCCGCTTTCCACCACGATGTCCCCTTGTTCGAAGCGTCTCCCGCTCCAGCCGGGCGGAAGGGTCTGTGACCG
Organism: Streptomyces sp. NPDC030143; assembly: GCF_055573695.1. Classification (NCBI taxonomy): domain Bacteria; kingdom Bacillati; phylum Actinomycetota; class Actinomycetes; order Kitasatosporales; family Streptomycetaceae; genus Streptomyces; species Streptomyces sp. NPDC030143. Next base: position 78,504 of record NZ_JBVIAY010000015.1, on the reverse strand, counting down.
ATGGTATGCGGCCGTCGGGGTGTGGTACGCCCCGGCACCCCCTGTGTTCCGCCGGTCGCCGGCGGTGCCGGATCGCGACTGGGTGACTGTCGGTGGCGGGCCGTATGGTCTGGGGCATGGAGAGCAGCAGCGAGGGTGCCGCCCCGGCGGGCGGCGGGGATGTCGTGGAGGCGCGGCCGCAGCCGGCGGTGCCGGAGGCGGTGACGGCCGTGCCCGGACAGGCCGCGGCCGGACCGGCGGCCGATGAGCGGGTCGTCGTCGCCATACCGCCCGCCTCGCTGTCGCCCTCGCGGGCGGGTGACTTCATGCAGTGTCCGCTGCTGTACCGGTTCCGGGTCATCGACCGGCTGCCGGAGAAGCCGAGCGCGGCGGCCACCAAGGGGACGCTGGTGCACGCGGTGCTGGAGCGGCTCTTCGACGCGCCTGCGGCCGAGCGGACCGCTCCGCGGGCGAAGTCGCTGATCCCCGGGCAGTGGGACCGGCTGCGCGAGGCGCGGCCCGAGGTCGTGGAGCTGTTCGCCGACGACCCGGAGGGCGAGCGGCTCGCCGGCTGGCTGGCGGAGGCGGAGCAGCTGGTCGAGCGGTGGTTCACGCTGGAGGACCCGACGCGTCTGGAGCCCGCCGAGCGGGAGCTGTTCGTGGAGGCCGAGCTGGAGTCGGGGCTGACGCTGCGCGGGATCATCGACCGGGTCGACGTGGCGCCCACCGGGGAGGTGCGGATCGTCGACTACAAGACGGGCAAGGCGCCCCGGCCGGAGTACGCCGAAGGCGCGCTGTTCCAGATGAAGTTCTACGCGCTCGTGGTGTGGCGCCTGAAGAGGGTGATCCCGCGGCGGCTGCAACTGGTGTACCTGGGCAGCGGGGACGTGCTGACCTACGACCCGGTCCGCGCGGACCTGGAGCGGGTGGAGCGCAAGCTGCTCGCGCTGTGGGAGGCGATCCGCCTGGCCACCGAGTCGGGTGACTGGCGGCCGCGGCCGACGAAGCTGTGCGGCTGGTGCGACCACCGAGCGCACTGCCCTGAGTTCGGCGGCACTCCCCCGCCGTACCCGCTGCCGGTGAGGGCGGCCGAGTCGCGGGAGGCGGAGCAGGGCAGAATGGGGCCGGGCTAGAGAAGGAGACTTACGTGGCCATCCGCGTCCTACTGGTCGACGACCAGCCGCTGCTGCGCACCGGCTTCCGGATGATTCTGGAGGCCGAGCAGGACATCGCGGTCGTCGGCGAGGCCGGAGACGGCCTCCAGGCCCTCGACCAGGTGCGGGCGTTGCAGCCCGATGTCGTACTGATGGACATCCGCATGCCCCGCATGGACGGCGTGGAGGCGACGCGGCAGATCACCGGTCCCGGGCGGGACGGCCCGGCGAAGGTCCTGGTGCTGACGACGTTCGATCTCGACGAGTACGTGGTGGAGGCGCTGCGCGCCGGGGCCAGCGGCTTCCTGCTCAAGGACGCTCCGGCCGTCGAGCTCGTGCAGGCGATCCGGGTGGTCGCCGCCGGTGAGGCGATGCTCGCGCCGAGCATCACGCGCCGGCTGCTCGACAAGTACGCCACGCATCTGCCGTCGGGTGACGAGCCGGTGCCGGACACCCTGCACACGCTCACCGACCGTGAGGTGGAGGTGCTGAAGCTGGTGGCGCGCGGGCTGTCGAACGCCGAGATCGCCGCCGACCTGTTCGTCAGCGAGACCACCGTCAAGACGCACGTGGGGCACGTCCTGACCAAGCTGGGGCTGCGTGACCGGGTGCAGGCCGCGGTGTACGCGTACGAGAGCGGACTGGTGCGTCCCGGCGCGCAGTAGTGCGGCGGGACGACAGCGCGCGGAGGGCGCCCCTGGTGACCAGGGGCGCCCTCCGCGCGTGTGGTCGTGCTCCGCCTCAGGCCTTGCTGAGTTCCCAGAAGCGGAAGACCGTCGAGGCGTCCAGGCAGTTCTCGAGGCCGTAGACGTCCTCGTGGACGACGGCGTACTGCTTGGCCTGCCAGACGGGCAGGACGGGCAGTTCCTCGGCGACGAGGTCCTGGAGCTTCCCGAAGTCCGCGTCGGTGGAGGAACGGTTCGTCTCGGCGGCGGTGCGCGGGATGAGCGTGCCGGTGATGGCGGCGTTGGCGTAGTTGTTGCCGAGCACGTTGCCCTCGCCGAAGAACGGCGCGGTGAAGTTGTCGGCGTCCGGGTAGTCGGGCACCCAGCCCTTGACGTACACGCCGTACTTGCCGGCGGCGATGTCCTTCTCGTACTGGTCGTAGGCGACGGACTTCACGTCGGCGGTGAACAGGCCGCTCGCGTTGAGCTGGGCGGCGATGGCCTTCAACTCCTGGTCGGTGGCCGGGCCGTAGCGGGACGGGGTGGACCACAGAGTGAGCTTCACCTTGCCGGTGACACCCTCCTCCTCGAGCGCGGCGGCGGCCTTGGCCTTGGAGGGGCTGGAGCCGTAGCGGTCGAAGAAGGCGGTGTTGTGGCCCGCGATGCCGGCCGGGACGATCGAGTACAGCGGGTCGGCGGTGCCCTGGTAGACGTCCTTGATCAGGGCCTCGCGGTCGATCAGGTGGGCGATGGCCTTGCGGACGCCGAGCTTGCCGGCCACCGGGTCGTCCATGTTGAAGACCAGGTGCTGCACCTCGGCGCTGCTGCCCTCGACGACCTCCACACCGGAGTCGCCGGTGCTCTTGTCGACGTCGGCGATGTCGGTGGCGGTGAGGCCCCGGTAGGCGATGTCGATCTCGTCGGCGAGCAGGGCCTGCTTCAGGGCGCTCTGGTCGCCGTCGAAGAACCTCAGGGTGACGCCGCTGTTGTGGACCTCGGCGCTGCCCTCGTAGTTCTCGTTGACGGTGAAGACGGCTTCCTCGTCGCTGAAGGACTCCAGCTTGTAGGGGCCCGAGCCGGCCGCCCTGCCGTCCTCGCGCAGACCGTCGGCGTCGTACTCGCGGTGGTTCACGATCGAGCCGGCGCCCGAGGCGATCTTGCTGGGGAAGGTGGCGTCGGGGACCTTCAGTTTGAACACGACGGTCTTGTCGTCCGGCGCCTCGACCGAGCCGAGCATGGGGAACATGATCGCGGGGCCGGCGTCGTCGCCGATCTTCAGCATGCGGTCGAAGGAGAACTTGACGTCCTCCGAGGTGAGCGCGTCACCGTTGCTGAACTTCAGGCCGTCCTTGAGCGTGCACTCGTAGACCTTGGTCTGCGCGTCGGTGAAGGAGCACTGTTCGGCCGCGTCGGGCTCGGGCTCCGTGCCTCCCTTGGGGAAGCTCAGCAGGGACTGGAAGACGTTGTTGAACAACAGCCATGAGCCCGGGTCGTAGCCCGAGGCGGGGTCCGTGGCCAGGACGTCGTCGGACATCCCGACGATCACGGAGGAGCCGTCGCCGCCGGAGTTCCCCTGCTCCGAGCCGCAGCCGGTCAACAGGCCGGAGGCCAGCCCCGCCACGATCGGCAGGACCGGCCACTGGTTGCGCATGTTCACGTGCGTGTGCCTTGTCGTCGTTCTCGTACCCCGGGGCCGCGGTCACCGGCCGCCGGGCGGAGGTGGTGCGTCAGCCGCTCGTGCCGCGGGAGAGCTCCCACAGCTGGAGGGTCGCTGAGGAGTTGAGGACGTACGCCGAGCCCGTGACGCCGTCGCGGGAGGCGACGTACTGCCTGCCCTGCCACAGCGGCAGGACCGGGACGTCCTTGGCGACGATGTCCTGAATCTCCGTCAGGCTCTTGGCCGCGGCGAGACGGTCGGCCTCGCGGCGGGACTCCGGGATCAGGTTGTCGATGATGTCGGAGTTGGCGTACGGGGACTTGAGGAAGTTGTCCTTGTCGAGGAACGGCGCGACGAAGTTGTCGGCGTCGGGGAAGTCGGGGAACCAGCCCATGCCGTAGACCGCGTACTCACCCTTGCGCTCGGCGGGGACGAAGGCCTCCCAGGGCGTGCCCTGGATGGAGACGTCGAACAGGCCGCTGTCGTTGAGCTGCTTCCTCAGCTGCTCGAACTCCTTCTTGGTGGCCGTGCCGTAGTGGTCCGTCGTGTAGTTGAGCGTCAGCTTCACGGGCGTGCTGACGTCCGCCTCCTCCAACAGCTTCTTGGCCTTGGCGGGGTTCGGGTCGCCGTAGGTGTTGAAGAACGAGTTGGAGTGGCCGGTGACGGAGGCCGGGACCAGCGAGTACAGCGGTTCGGCCTGGCTGCCGTAGACCTCGGAGACGAGGCGGCCGCGGTCGATGATCTGGGCCATCGCCTGGCGGACGGCCTTGTCCTTGACGGTCGGCGCGGAGGTGTTGAAGGCCAGGTAGCGGATTTCCAGGCCGGCCAGCTCGGTGATGTCGACGGCGTTGTCGCTGGAGGTGTCGGAGAGCTTGTCGATCTGCTCCGGCGTCATGGTGCGGGTCATCAGGTCGATGTCGCCCTTGTCGAGGGCGGTGCCCATCTCGTCGGCGTCCCGGTAGGAGACCATCTCGACCTTGTCGTTCTTCACGTCGAGCGTCCCCTTGTAGTGGGGGTTCTTCGTGAAGACGGCCCGGGTCATCTCGTCGCCGTCGGTCTCCGCCTGGAGCGTGTACGGGCCGGAGCCGTCGACCGCGAAGCCGTCGCGCAGCTTGCCCTTGTCGTAGTCGTCGGGGTTGACGATGCCGGCGACCGGGGTGGACAGCTTGAAGGGGAAGGTGGCGTCGGCGGTCTTGAGGTGGAAGATCACCTCGTCGTCGCCCTGCGTCTCGACCGTGTCGATGGTGGACAGCAGGGCGAACACGCCGGAGTCGGCCTTGATGGCGCGGGCGCGGTCGATGGAGAACTTCACGTCCTCGGCGGTGACGGGGTCTCCGTTGGAGAACGTGAGCCCGGAGCGCAGCTTGCAGGCGTAGCGCTCGTTGCCGCTGTCGGTGAAGCCGCAGCTCTGGGCGGCCTCCGGGACGGGGTCGCCCTCGCCCTTGGGCTGGACCATCAGGGTCTGCACGGTCTGGCGCAGGATGTTCCAGGTGCCGACGTCATAGGAGTACGCCGGGTCGAGCGGTGCCGGGGCGTCCTTGGTGGCGGTGAACCGGTCGGTGGTGCCCACGACGATGGCGTCGCCGCTGCCGCTGCCGCCGTCGGTCCCGCCGCAGGCGGCGAGGACGGGCGCCAGCAGACCCACCACGGCCGGCAGCACCAAAGTCTTGCGGTTCATGCTCGAGTTTCTCCACAGCTGTTCGGTCCGTGTACCCGGCATGCAGGGGTGTCGCGGCGGATCACGGGGGTGAGGCGATGTTCTCGCGATGAGATTAGTCCGCACCGGCACACGGGTTCGCAGGCGCCGGAGTTGAAACCTCATCACGCAGCGAAACCGGGTGTGGACAGACCGAAAGGCCGCCAGCGGAATGATTCGTGCAGCGTTCCATGAATCGGGACACAAGGTCACGCCGACACCCCCCGAACGAGGGGGGCAGGCACGCGACAGCGCACCTGTCGATCCTTGGGGGCGTGGGGAAGCTCACATGCGCACGCAGGTGTACGACGAGCGGAATTCGGCCGTCGACGAAGATCGGAATTCACCCGCCCCCCGCGTGCCGATTTCTTGTTCGTTATCGGCGGTGCACGCTCGGTGAACGGCTATCGCATATTGTCATCGCGTGATCACGGGCGTTCTCCGGGGGCTCATGAGGCGGCCATCAGACCGCGCAGAAATGCCAGGTCGACCTGTTCCAGGCTGGGCACGACGGTTCGCCGGGCGGCCGGTGAGATGGGGGCCACGGAGGGCACGGCGACGACCTGGCAGCCCGCCGCCTCGGCCGCCGCGACACCGGTCGCGGTGTCCTCGATGACGGCACATCTGGCCGGATCCGCTCCGAGACCTGCGGCGGCCGCCAGATAGGGGTCGGGGTGTGGCTTGGTGCGCGCGACCTCGTCGCCGGCCACGGTCAGGGCGAAGTGCTGGGGGCCGAGCGAGGCGAGGACGCGGTCGATGATGCGCCGGTGCGAGGCGGAGACCAGGGCCGTGGGCACCTCGTGCTCGGCCAGTTCCGCGAGCAGTCGGGCGGCCCCGGGCATCAGCGGCAGGGCACGGGTGATGCGGTCCTCGAAGCCCTCGTTGAGCAGGACGGTGAGTTCGGCGAGAGTGATGTCGGCACCGGTCGCCTCGATCAGGAAGCCGGCGCTGCGGCTCATGGGGCCGCCGACCACGACGTGACGCCAGGAGTCGTCGAGGGTGTGGCCGAGGCCGGCGAAGACCTCGACTTCGACGTCCCACCAGAACCCTTCGGTGTCCACCAGGGTGCCGTCCATGTCGAGGAGTACCGCCTGCAGGGCGGAGCCCTCGGTCGTGCGGGTTCCTGGCGCGGAAACCGTGCTGGTCATCCACGTACCTCCTTGAGGGACGAGCAGGCCGGCCGCCTCCTTCTCCCAAGAGGCAACCGGCCTGCGGTGGACCGACCAGTGTACGGCTTGTCCGATCGGAGTGCCGGGTGGGGCGCGCCTCAGCGTGCGCGGGGCCTCACCGGGCGTTGAAGTACTTCGCCTCCGGATGGTGGAGGACGATCGCGTCGGTGGACTGCTCGGGGTGCAGCTGGAACTCCTCGGACAACTGGACGCCGATCCGTTCCGGCTGGAGCAACTCGGCGATCTTGGCGCGGTCCTCCAGCTCGGGGCAGGCGCCGTAACCGAGGGAGAAGCGGGCGCCGCGGTACTTCAGGGCGAACATGTCCTCGATGTCGGCGGGGTCCTCACCGGCGAAGCCCAGCTCGGAGCGCACGCGTGCGTGCCAGTACTCGGCGAGTGCCTCGGCCAACTGCACGGACAGGCCGTGCAGTTCGAGGTAGTCGCGGTAGGAGTTCGACTCGAAGAGCTTGGCGGTCTCCTCGCCGATCCGCGAGCCGACGGTGACGACCTGGAGGCCGACCACGTCGGTCTCGCCGGACTCCTGCGGACGGAAGAAGTCCGCGAGGCACAGCCGGCGGCCGCGGCGCTGGCGCGGGAAGGTGAAGCGGGTGCGCTCGTTGCCGTGTTCGTCCAGGAGGATCAGGTCGTCGTCCTTGGAGACGCAGGGGAAGTAGCCGTAGACCACGGCGGCTTCCAGCAGGTTCTCCGTCTGGAGCCGGTCCAGCAGGCCGCGCAGCCGGGGGCGGCCCTCGGTCTCGACGAGCTCCTCGTACGTCGGTCCGTCGCCGGTGCGGGCCTGCTTCAGGCCCCACTGGCCCTTGAACAGGGCGCCCTCGTCCAGCCAGGAGGCGTACTCCTTGAGCTGGATGCCCTTGACGACGCGGGTGCCCCAGAAGGGCGGGGTGGGGATCGGGTTGTCGGTGGCGACGTCGGAGCGGACGTGCCCCTCCGCGGGGCGCTCCTCGGCCTCGACGGTGGCGCTCGCACGCACCCTGCGCTGCTTCAGCTCGGGCAGCTTGGCGCCGGGCACGCCGCGCTTGACGCCGATGAGGGCGTCCATCAGGCGCAGACCCTCGAAGGCGTCGCGGGCGTAGCGGACCTCGCCCTCGTAGATCTCGTGCAGGTCCTGTTCGACGTAGGCCCGGGTGAGCGCGGCGCCGCCGAGGATGACGGGGTAGTCGGTGGCGAGTCCCCGCTGGTTGAGCTCCTCCAGGTTCTCCTTCATGATCACCGTGGACTTGACCAGGAGCCCGGACATGCCGATGACGTCGGCGCGGTGCTCCTCGGCGGCGTCGAGGATCGCGGAGACCGGCTGCTTGATGCCGAGGTTGACGACGTTGTAGCCGTTGTTGGACAGGATGATGTCGACGAGGTTCTTGCCGATGTCGTGCACGTCGCCGCGCACGGTGGCGAGCACGATGGTGCCCTTGCCCTCGGCGTCGGACTTCTCCATGTGCGGTTCGAGGTGGGCGACGGCCGTCTTCATCACCTCGGCGGACTGCAGGACGAACGGCAGCTGCATCTGGCCGGAGCCGAACAGCTCGCCGACGACCTTCATGCCGTCCAGGAGGGTCTCGTTGACGATGTCGAGGGCGGGGCGGGCGAGCAGTGCCTCGTCGAGGTCGGCCTCCAGGCCGTTGCGCTCGCCGTCGATGATGCGGCGCTTGAGGCGCTCCTCCAGCGGCAAGGCGGCGAGCTCCTCGGCCTTGCCGGCCTTAAGGGACTTGGTCGTCGCCCCCTCGAAGAGCTGCATGAGCTTCTGGAGCGGGTCGTAGCCCTCGCTGCGGCGGTCGTAGATGAGGTCCAGCGCCGTGCGCACCTGCTCCTCGTCGAAGCGGGCGATGGGGAGGATCTTGGAGGCGTGGACGATCGCGGAGTCCAGGCCCGCCTTGACGCACTCGTCCAGGAAGACGGAGTTCAGCAGGATGCGGGCGGCCGGGTTGAGGCCGAAGGAGATGTTCGACAGGCCCAGGGTGGTCTGGACGTCGGGGTGGCGGCGCTTGAGTTCGCGGATCGCCTCGACGGTGGCGATGCCGTCCTTGCGCGACTCCTCCTGACCGGTGCAGATGGTGAAGGTCAGGGTGTCGATGAGGATGTCCTCCTCACGGATGCCCCAGTTCCCGGTGAGGTCGGCGATGAGCCGTTCGGCGATCTCGACCTTCTTCTCGGGGGTGCGGGCCTGGCCCTCCTCGTCGATGGTCAGGGCGATCAGTGCGGCACCGTGCTCCTGGGCCAGACGGGTGACCTTGGCGAAGCGGGACTCGGGGCCGTCGCCGTCCTCGTAGTTGACGGAGTTGATGACCGCGCGCCCGCCGAGCTTCTCCAGGCCGGCCCGGATGACCTCGACCTCGGTGGAGTCCAGGACGATCGGCAGGGTGGAGGCGGTGGCCAGGCGGCCGGCCAGTTCCTCCATGTCGGCGACCCCGTCGCGGCCGACGTAGTCCACGCAGAGATCGAGCAGGTGGGCGCCCTCGCGGATCTGCTCGCGGGCCATCTCCACGCAGTCGTCCCAGCGGCCCTCCAGCATGGCCTCGCGGAACTTCTTGGAGCCGTTGGCGTTGGTGCGCTCGCCGATGGCCAGGTAGGACGTGTCCTGGCGGAAGGGGACGCTCTGGTAGAGGGAGGCGGCGCCGGGCTCGGGGCGCGGGTCGCGCTCGACGGGGGTGAGGTCCCGGACGCGCTCGACGACCTGGCGCAGGTGCTCGGGGGTGGTGCCGCAGCAGCCGCCGACCAGGGACAGGCCGTAGTCGCGGACGAAGGTCTCCTGGGCGTCGGCGAGCTCCGGCGCGCTCAGCGGGTAGCTGGCGCCGTCCTTGCCGAGGACGGGCAGGCCCGCGTTGGGCATACAGGCCAGCGGGATGCGGGCGTTGCGGGCCAGGTAGCGCAGGTGCTCGCTCATCTCGGCGGGGCCGGTGGCGCAGTTCATGCCGATCATGTCGATGCCGAGCGGCTCCAGGGCCGTCAGGGCGGCGCCGATCTCGGAGCCGAGCAGCATGGTGCCGGTGGTCTCGACGGTGACCGAGACGATCAGCGGCACGTCCAGGCCGGAGGTCTGCCGGGCGCGCTGGGCGCCGAGCACGGCGGCCTTGGTCTGGAGCAGGTCCTGGGTGGTCTCGACGATGAGCGCGTCGGCGCCGCCGGCGATGAGCCCTTCGGCGTTCTGCTGGTAGGCGTCGCGCAGGGTGGTGTAGCCGACGTGGCCGAGGGTGGGCAGCTTGGTGCCGGGGCCGATCGAGCCGAGCACCCAGCGGGTGCGTCCGTCGCGGGCGGCGAAGGAGTCGGCCGTCTCGCGGGCGATGCGGGCGCCGGCCTCGGACAGCTCGTGGACCCGCTCGGGGATGTCGTACTCGGCCATCGCGGCGAAGTTGGCACCGAAGGTGTTGGTCTCGACGCAGTCCACGCCGACCTCGTAGTAGGCCTCGTGGACGGAGCGGACGATGTCCGGACGGGTGACGTTGAGGATCTCGTTGCAGCCCTCGAGGTTCTGGAAGTCCTCGAGGGTGGGCTCCTGTGCCTGGAGCATGGTGCCCATGGCTCCGTCGGCGACCACCACGCGGGTGGCGAGGGCCTCGCGGAGCGCGGACACACGGGTCCGGCTGTCGGCGGAAGGGGTCGGCGGCTCGAAGGCCATGAAGGGGCTCCCTTTGGTGCGACGGCTGTCGGCTTCGCGTGACCGCGGGAGGCGTACGGGACCGCCGCCCGAGGAAGGCGCACGCCGCCAGCGTAGCCGGGACCGTGGGCTTATGGTCAGGGCGTCCACGGGGCGGACGAGGACGCCGTCCGGGTCAGCCGGGACGGACGGGTGACGGAACCGGTGTCGACCGACCATTAGCGAGAGGTCGCCATGGACCGGTAGTGTTCGACATTGCCGAACGGCGGTGGCGCAGGCCGCCCGTGGACGGTCGAAGGGGACGGAGGCAGGACGGCGATGGCACGGAACATCCAGTCGCTCGAACGGGCGGCCGCGATGCTGCGGCTGCTCGCGGGCGGCGAGCGGCGGCTGGGCCTGTCGGACATCGCCTCGGCGCTGGGCCTGGCCAAGGGCACCGCCCACGGCATCCTGCGCACCCTGCAGCAGGAGGGCTTCGTCGAACAGGACGACGCCTCCGGGCGCTACCAGCTGGGCGCGGAACTGCTGCGCCTGGGCACCACCTACCTGGACGTGCACGAGCTGCGCGCGCGGGCCCTCGTCTGGACCGACGACCTGGCCCGCTCCAGCGGCGAGAGCGTCCACCTGGGCGTGCTGCACCAGCAGGGCGTGCTGATCGTCCACCATGTCTTCCGGCCCGACGACAGCCGGCAGGTGCTGGAGATCGGCGCCATGCAGCCGCTGCACTCCACGGCCCTGGGCAAGGTCCTGTCGGCCTACGACCCGGTCGCGCACAGCGAGGCCCTGGAGGCCGACCGCAAGCCCTTCACCGAGCGCACGGTGTGCGAGCTGGAGGACTTCGAGCACATCCTCGACGTCACGCGCGCGCGTGGGTACGCGGCCGACGTGGAGGAGACCTGGGAGGGCGTCGCCTCCATCGCCGCGCCGATCCACGACCGGCGGCGGATGCCGGTGGGCGCGGTGGGCATCACCGGCGCCGTGGAGCGCCTGGGCCGGGAGGGCGAGCTGCGCCCCGAGCTGATCGCGGCGGTGCGCGACTGCGCCCGCGCGGTCTCGCGGGACCTGGGCGCCGCCCGGTTCTGACGTCCGGCGGCCGCCGAGGACGACGGGAGAGCTCACCGGGACGCCGGACGGCGTTCCGGGGCTTCGCCATACCCTGAAACGGACATACCGAGCGAAGACTCTCACCTCGGGCCCGCGTCCGACCTCCGGAACCGATAGCCCACAGCGATCAATAACGATCGTACTTTCGATAACAGAACTCTTGACGCACACGTGGCGCCGGACAAGACTCCCGTCCATCGGTCGGCATTGTCGAACACCTACCGGCAATACGCGCTAGAGTGTGACAGGGCCAGCGACCGGCATCGCTCTCACCCCCGAGGGCGCCAGACCCCCGGAGGGACCCGGGGTTCGGTTTCCCTGGACGAAGGACAAAGGAGTCGCGGGTGTCCAGCTCCGACATCTTCATCGGCGAGACCATCGGTACCGCCATACTCATCCTGCTCGGCGGTGGCGTCTGCGCCGCCGTCACGCTGAAGGCCTCCAAGGCCCGCAACGCCGGCTGGCTCGCCATCACCTTCGGGTGGGGTTTCGCCGTTCTGACGGCCGTCTACACCTCGGCGCCGCTCTCCGGCGCCCATCTGAACCCGGCCGTGACCCTCGCACTCGCGATCAAGGACGGCGACTGGAGCAACGTTCCGACCTACTGGGCCGGACAGGTGCTCGGCGCCATGATCGGTGCGGCTCTGGTCTGGGTCGCCTACTACGGCCAGTTCCAGGCGCACCTCACCGACAAGGAGATCGTCGGCGGTCCGGGTGCGCAGGCCACGTCGGCCAAGGCCGTGGAGGCCCGGGAGAAGGGCGCGGGCCCGGTGCTCGGCATCTTCTCCACCGGCCCGGAGATCCGCAACGCGGTGCAGAACCTCGCCACGGAGATCATCGGCACCGTGGTGCTGGTGCTCGCCGTGCTCACTCAGGGCCTGAACGACAAGGGCAACGGCCTCGGCACCCTCGGTGCCCTGGTCACCGCACTCGTGGTGGTGTCGATCGGTCTGTCCCTGGGCGGCCCGACCGGCTACGCGATCAACCCGGCCCGTGACCTCGGTCCGCGCATCGTGCACGCCCTGCTCCCCCTGCCCAACAAGGGCGGCTCCGACTGGGGCTACGCCTGGATCCCGGTGGTCGGTCCGCTGATCGGCGGCGCGATCGCTGCGGGTATCTACAACGTCGCATTCGCTTAGAGACAGCCGGCTCACGCCGCACCGCAGGCACGCGCCGTACGTACGGCCCTCACCCACGGAACTCCAGGAGCACACAGTGACCGACGCCCACACCGCCGGCCCCTTCATCGCCGCCATCGACCAGGGCACCACCTCGTCCCGCTGCATCGTCTTCGACCGGGACGGCCGGATCGTCTCCGTCGACCAGAAGGAGCACGAGCAGATCTTCCCCAAGCCGGGCTGGGTCGAGCACAACGCCAACGAGATCTGGACCAACGTCCAGGAGGTCGTCGCCGGGGCCATCGCCAAGGCCGGCATCACCCGCGACGACATCAAGGCCATCGGCATCACCAACCAGCGCGAGACCACGCTGCTGTGGGACAAGAACACCGGTGAGCCCGTCCACAACGCCATCGTCTGGCAGGACACCCGCACCGACGCCCTGTGCAGAGAGCTCGGCCGCAACGTCGGCCAGGACCGCTTCCGCCGCGAGACCGGTCTGCCGCTGGCCTCCTACTTCGCCGGACCCAAGGCCCGCTGGCTGCTGGACAACGTCGAGGGCCTGCGCGAGCGCGCCGAGGCCGGCGACATCCTCTTCGGCACCATGGACACCTGGGTCATCTGGAACCTGACCGGCGGTGTCGACGGCGGCAAGCACTACACCGACGTCACCAACGCCTCCCGCACCATGCTGATGAACCTCCACACCCTGGAGTGGGACCCGAAGATCTGCGAGTCCATCGGCGTCCCGGCCGCGATGCTCCCGGAGATCCGCTCCTCGGCCGAGGTGTACGGCGAGATCACCGGCGGCAAGCTCGGCGACCTGCTGGGCGGCATCCCCGTCGCCTCCGCGCTCGGCGACCAGCAGGCGGCCCTGTTCGGCCAGACCTGCTTCTCCGAGGGCGAGGCCAAGTCGACGTACGGCACCGGCACCTTCATGCTGATGAACACCGGTGAGAAGATCATCAACTCCTACTCCGGCCTGCTGACGACCGTCGGCTACCGGATCGGCGACCAGGCGCCGGTCTACGCCCTGGAGGGCTCGATCGCGGTCACCGGTTCGCTGGTGCAGTGGATGCGCGACCAGATGGGCCTGATCTCCACCGCCGCCGAGATCGAGACCCTCGCGCTCTCCGTCGAGGACAACGGCGGCGCCTACTTCGTGCCGGCCTTCTCCGGACTGTTCGCCCCGTACTGGCGCTCCGACGCCCGCGGTGTCATCGCCGGTCTCACCCGGTACGTCACCAAGGCGCACCTCGCGCGCGCCGTCCTGGAGGCCACGGCCTGGCAGACCCGTGAGATCACCGACGCCATGACGAAGGACTCCGGCGTCGAGCTCGCGGCCCTCAAGGTCGACGGCGGCATGACCTCCAACAACCTGCTGATGCAGACCCTCTCCGACTTCCTGGACGCGCCGGTGGTGCGCCCGATGGTCGCCGAGACCACCTGCCTCGGCGCCGCCTACGCCGCCGGCCTCGCCGTCGGCTTCTGGACCAGCACCGACGACCTGCGCGCCAACTGGCGGCGGGCCGCCGAGTGGACCCCCCGCATGGACGCGGAGACCCGCGACCGTGAGTACAAGAGCTGGCTCAAGGCCGTCGAGCGGACCATGGGCTGGCTCGAGGACGAGGAGTAAGAAACCGCATGACCAGTCAGTCCACCCTGCAGTCCGTGCCTGCCCTGGGGACGCGCCCGGCCTCCGGCTCCAACCCGAGCCGCGCCGAGACCCGGGAACAGCTCGCCAAGGCGTCGTACGACCTTCTCGTGATCGGCGGCGGCATCCTGGGCATCTCCACCGCCTGGCACGCCGCGCAGTCCGGCCTCAGGGTGGCTCTGGTGGACGCCGGTGACTTCGCCGGCGCCACCTCCTCCGCCTCCTCCAAGCTGCTCCACGGCGGTCTGCGCTACCTGCAGACCGGCGCGGTGAAGCTGGTGGCGGAGAACCACTTCGAGCGCCGTGCGGTCTCCCGCCAGGTGGCCCCCCACCTGGCCAACCCGCTCACCTTCTACCTCCCCGTGTACAAGGGCGGGCCGCACGGCGCGGCCAAGCTCGGGGCGGGCGTCTTCGCCTACTCCGCGCTGTCGGCCTTCGGCGACGGCGTCGGGCACCTGCTCTCGCCCGCCCGGGCGGCGCAGGACGTGCCCGAGCTGCGCACGGACAACCTCAAGGCCGTGGCCGTCTACGGCGACGACCAGATGAACGACGCGCGCATGGCGCTGATGACCGTCCGCGCGGCCGTGGAGTCGGGCGCGGTGGTCCTCAACCACGCCGAAGTCACCGGCCTGCGCTTCACCAAGGGCCGGGTGACGGGCGCGGAGCTGCGCGACCGCCTCACCGGTGACGAGTTCGGCGTGAACGCCCGGCTCGTGCTCAACGCGACCGGCCCGTGGGTGGACCACCTGCGCCGGATGGAGGACCCGGGCGCGGCGCCGTCCATCCGCCTGTCCAAGGGCGCCCACCTGGTCCTCAAGCGCACCTCCCCCTGGAAGGCGGCGCTGGCGACCCCGATCGACAAGTACCGCATCACCTTCGCCCTCCCCTGGGAGGACATGCTGCTGCTCGGCACCACCGACGAGGAGTACGAGGGCGACCCGGCGGACGTCGCCGTCAACGACAAGGACATAGCCCAGATCCTGGACGAGGCCGCGTTCTCCGTCCGGGACCAGCAGCTCGACCGGGGCCTGATCACGTACGCCTTCGCGGGCCTGCGGGTGCTGCCGGGCGGACCCGGTGACACGGCCAAGGCCAAGCGCGAGACCGTGGTGACCGAGGGCAGGAGCGGCATGCTGTCCGTCGCGGGCGGCAAGTGGACCACCTTCCGGCACATCGGCCGTACGGTGATGCAGAAGCTGGAGGCGCTGCCGGGTCACCCGCTCGGCGACGACTTCGAGCCGGTCTCCTCGCTGCCGAAGAAGCTGCCGCTGCCGGGGGTCGCCAACCCGCGCGCGGTCGCCCACCGGCTGCTGGTCGACCACCCGGCGCCCGGCCCGCGCATGGCCGCCGACACCGCCCGGCACCTGGCCACCCACTACGGTTCGCTGGCCTTCGACATCGCGCGTCTGGCGAACGAGAACCCGGAGCTGGCGGAGCGCGTCCACCCGGACGCCCCCGAGATCTGGGCGCAGGTCGTCTACGCCCGCGACACCGAGTGGGCCGAGACGGCGGACGACGTGCTGCGCCGCCGGACGACGCTGACGATCCGCGGTCTGGCCACGGACGACGTCCGCGCGAAGGTCCAGGACCTGCTCGACAAGAAGTAGACCTCCGCCGGCCCACTCCCAGACCGGGGCCGGCGCCGGGGAACGGCCCCCTCCGCACCGGGGCCGGCACCACGAGAGGGGCGGCTCCCCACCGACGGAGCCGCCCCTCTCGTGTCGCACGGACGGCCCCCCGCCTGCGTCGTCGACGGCCTCGGCCGCTGCCGGACACGACGCCGACGGTGCCCGCCGAGCCTGCCACGGCCCGCGACGGGAGGCACTTCCGTCAGCAGCCCGCATAATGACGACTGGACATCCGATGTCTGGGCGAGGAACCACGGGAGGCCGGTCATGGCAGTCACCGACGAGGCGATCGAGAAGATCAAGGGCATGATCGTCTCCGGTGCGCTGCGCCCCGGGGAACGGCTGCCCAAGGAGAGCGAACTCGCCGCCGAGCTGGGCCTGTCCCGCAACTCCCTGCGGGAGGCGGTGCGCGCCCTGTCGCTCATCCGGATCCTGGACGTGCGGCAGGGCGACGGCACCTATGTGACGAGCCTCGATCCGCAACTGCTGCTGGAGGCGCTGAGCTTCGTCGTCGACTTCCACCGCGACGACACCGTCCTGGAGTTCCTGGCGGTGCGCCGCATCCTGGAGCCGGCCGCGACGGCGATGGCCGCCCTGCGCATCAGCGAGCAGCAACTGGACGCCCTGGAGGCCCTGTTGCAGAAGCTGGGCACCGCTCCCTCGGTGGAGGAGTTGGTCGCCAGCGATCTGGAGTTCCACCGGGGGATCGTGCACAGCGCCGGCAACACGGTGCTGTGCTCGCTGCTCGACGGTCTGTCGGGGCCCACCACCCGGGCCCGCATCTGGCGCGGACTGACCCAGGAGGACGCGGTCAGCCGCACCCTGCGCGAGCACCGCGCGATCCTCGCCGCGCTGCGCGACCGAGACGCGGAGGCAGCCCGCTCCTGGGCGACCGTGCACATCGCGAGCGTCGAGCAGTGGCTGCGGTCGAGTCTGTGAGCGACTTCGGCCGGGGGGTGTTCCCGGGTGGCGAACGGGGCAGTGATCCGTCCACCACCCCGTACGAGGGGACTGCGGTCGCCCCCGCCGGACGCCGTAAGGTTGGGTGGTCAGGCGAGGGCACGTCGGAAGGAGGCGCTGGGTGATCGAGCTCGAGGGGGTTCCCGAGCTGATCGACCCGGTCATGGTGGCCGCGTTCGAGGGCTGGAACGATGCCGGCGACGCAGCCTCCACCGCGGTCGCGCACCTGGAGAGGGAGTGGAAAGGCGAGGTGTTCGCGGCGCTGGACGCCGAGGACTACTACGACTTCCAGGTGAACCGCCCCACGGTGTTCATGGACGGCGGCGTGCGCAAGATCACGTGGCCGACGACAAGGTTGTCGGTGGTGCGGGTCGGCGGGGAGAAGCCGCGCGACCTGGTGCTCGTGCGGGGCATCGAACCGTCCATGCGGTGGCGTTCGTTCTGCAACGAGCTGCTCGGCTTCGCGCACGAGCTCGGTGTGGAGCTGGTGGTCATCCTGGGCGCCCTGCTCGGCGACACCCCGCACACGCGCCCCGTCCCGATCAGCGGCACCACCTCCGACACGGACCTGGCCCGGCGCATGGATCTGGAGGAGACCAAGTACGAGGGCCCCACGGGCATCGTCGGCGTCCTGCAGGAGGCGTGCACGCACGCGGGCGTGCCGGCGGTCAGCCTCTGGGCGGCCGTACCGCACTACGTCTCGCAGCCGCCCAACCCGAAGGCGACCCTGGCGCTGCTCAACCGTCTGGAGGACCTGATCGACGTGCGCATCCCGCTGGGCGAGCTGCCCGAGGACGCGCGCGCGTGGCAGGTCGGTGTGGACCAACTGGCCGCGGAGGACAGCGAGGTCGCCGAGTACGTGCAGACGCTGGAGGAGGCCCGGGACACCGCGGAGCTGCCGGAGGCGTCGGGCGAGGCGATCGCCCGCGAGTTCGAGCGGTACCTGCGGCGCCGGGACGGCGGCGGTCCGCCCGCCCCGGGGGAGCGCACCCGGCCTCCGAAGCCGCCGAAGCCGACCGGGGAGACCGCCGACGACGAGGATTCGTCGGAGGACTGAGCGAGCGGGAGGGCCGGTGGGGCCCCGGGTCCGCGTCCGGGTACCGGGACGGGTGCGGGCCCGGCCCTGGAGGACCCACGAGGGCGGTGCGCCGACGGGCACCGCCCTCGCGCCGTCAGACCTGCCGGACGGCCACCACGTCGTACTCGGTGTCGGGGGTTGGCTCCACGTTGAAGCGCGCGTTCGGCAGGTAGAGCCGGTCGCCCCAGGCCGCCACCGTCGTCGGGATGCGGAAGCGCGGGTCGGTGATCCGGGTGACGGCGGTGCCCCGGGTGCCGGCCGTGTTCAGCCGGAACACGTCGATCGCGTTCTGCTGCTGCTGGACGGCGTAGAGGGTGCGGCCGAGCAGCAGCAGCCCGTCGCCGTTGGGCAGTTTCGCCCCGCCGAGATCGACCGCGCGGGCGACTCCGGTGCGCGGGTCGACGCGCATCAGGCCGCCGCCGTTGGCGAAGGCGTTGACGACGAGGAGGGCACTGCCGTCGGGCGTGCGCTCGATGCCGTTGGCGGTGAAGTTGTCGCCCTGGACCCAGTCGCCGCCGAGCGGCACGGTCTCCACGCCCCGCGGGGCGCCGCCGCGGTCGAGGGAGAGCCGGTAGAGCTGTGGCTTGAAGGAGTCGGTGAACCAGGCGGCTCCGGGCACGAGGACCACGTCGTTCACGAACGTGCCACCGGTGGCGTACACCTGCTCGATCCTGCCGGTGCGGGCGTCGGCGGTGCGGATCTCGCCGCTGTCGCCGCCCGCGAGGAAGAGCCGGTCGCGCCGGTCGATCTTCAGGCCCACGGTGGGGTGCCCGGCGCCGAGGCCCCGGACGGCGACGGAGCCGCGGCCGGTGGCGAGGCTCGCCCGGTACACGTCGCCGTCGGCGAGGGAGCCGAGGTAGGCGAAGGGACGGGTGCCGACGGCGATGCCCTCCGGCTGGAAACCGTCGGGCAGGGGGAACCCGGTCGGCCACGCCGCCCCGGGTGTCCTGGGTGTCCCGGCGGCGTGAGCGGTCGCGGTGCCGCCGAGCAGTGCTGCCCCGGAGAGGGTGGCGGCCCCGGTCAGGAACCTGCGGCGGTCGAGGGAACGAGCTGCGGGTGTCACTGTGCGTCCTTCCGTGAAGGGACCGGCGGTGGCCGGCGGAACGGTGACGAACACTCACACCCCATCACATGAGCCGCGTCTGCGCGTGCCGATGACGACCCCGCAGGTGAGGGGCGCCTCCTCCCCGACGGAGGAAGCGCCCCCCACCTGCCGTGACAGCCGCTACTGCCGCGATGGCGGCCGTTACGCTACGGCCGCGGTGACGGCGGTCACGGCTACAGCGCGACGCCCAGCAGGGCGTCCACCGCTCGCGACACCACGCCGGGCGCCCCGGTGTCCGTGCCGCCCTGTTGCTGCTGCAGGGCGGCCCAGCGGTCGACGGCGGCCAGGGCGGCCGGGGCGTCGAGGTCGTTCGCGAGGGCCTCCCGGATCTCCTCGACGAGGGCCTCGGCGGGCGGCCCGTCGGGCCGGGAGACGGCCGCGCGCCAGCGCCCGAGCCGGTCCACCGCGTCATGGAGCACCTGGTCGGTCCATTCCCAGTCGGCCCGGTAGTGGTGGGCGAGCAGGGTGAGCCGGATCGCGACCGGGTCGACGCCGTCGCGCCGCAGCTGCGAGACGAAGACCAGGTTGCCCTTGGACTTGGACATCTTCTCGCCGTTCAGGGCGACCATTCCGGCGTGCACGTATGCCCTGGCCATGGGGAACTCGCCGGTGAGCACCTGGGCGTGGGAGGCGCCCATCTCGTGGTGCGGGAAGGCGAGGTCGGAGCCGCCGCCCTGGACGTCGAAGCCCATGCCGAGGTGGTCCAGGGCGATGGCGACGCACTCGATGTGCCAGCCGGGACGTCCGCGGCCGAGCGAGCCGCCGTCCCAGCTGGGCTCGCCCTCCCGGGCGGCCATCCACAGCATCGGGTCGAGCGGGTTCTTCTTGCCGGGCCGGTCGGGGTCGCCACCGCGCTCGGCGGACAGCAGCCGCATGGCGGCCGCGTCGAGGCGGGAGACCTTGCCGAAGTGCGGGTCGGCCTCGACGGAGAAGTAGATGTCGCCGTCGAGTTCGTAGGCGGCGCCCGCGTCCCGCAGGCGCTCCACGAGCGGCACGATGCCCGGTATGGCCTCGACGGCGCCTATGTAGTGGCGCGGCGGCAGCATCCGCAGGGCGGTCATGTCCTCGCGGAAGAGGGTCGTCTCCTTCTCGGCGAGGGCGGCCCAGTCGAGGCCGTCGCGCTGCGCGCGCTCCAGGAGCGGGTCGTCGACGTCGGTGACGTTCTGGACGTAGTGAACCTGCCGCTTGGTGTCGAGCCACACGCGCTGCACGAGGTCGAACGCGTTGTAGGTCGCCGCGTGCCCCATGTGGGTGGCGTCGTACGGCGTGATGCCGCACACGTAGATACGGGCGACGGGACCGGGGTCGAGGGTGACCGGGCCGCCGGTCGCGGTGTCGTGGATCCTCAGGTCGCGGCCCTGACCAGGCAGGGCGGGGACCTCGGAAGCGGGCCAGGCATGCATGTCATGAGCGTAACCGGAGGGAACTTCCGCATACGAACCGGAGCCGACCGGATGGCCGGGAAGGCGGTCTTGCGCGCTCCCGACCGGTGTGCGCTCACCCCGCCCCGGCCAGGGCCCTTCTGATGGATCTCCGTGGGAGAAGGAGCGGCGTCCGGGGCGTGCTTCTCGGCGTGCGGCGCGGAAGTCCTCGTAGCGGCGCTGCTTGGGCTTTCGCGCGGTGCGGCGAGAGTGCGTGCCGGGCGTCGCGACGCCGCGGAGATCCATCAGAAGGGCCCTAACGGCCACCGCCGGGCACGACCCGCGCTCAGGTCACGTCCACGCACGGCCATGTCCGCTCGGACCCCGTGCCGTACGGCCCCGCCGCGTTCGGCCCGCACGGCTCCCGTCGTGGGCCCCGCCCGGCAGCGGACGCACTCGGCCCCCGCCGCACTCGGCCCGCCCGCACGGCCGCGACCGCCCGGCCCTTCCCCTCCGCGACGCCGGCTCCCGGCTGGGCCGTGGCGAGGCGGCTCCCGTGACACCGCGGCCACGCCACCGGCACGGCCGCACCCGCGGCCGCAGCCGCAGCGCACGCGCACCGCACCCGCACCCGCACCCGCAGCGTGTTACACCGGCGGCCAGGGGATCGCCGGCCACTCTCCGCCCGGCTCCGGGTGCGTCCCCGACTCCAGCAGCGCGGCCACACGCGCGCGCGTGGCGTCGATCTCGGCCGGGGTGATCAGTGGCGCCAGGACGGCCGCCAGGGCACCGCCCTCCGCCAGTTCCGCCCCGAGCCTCGTCAGGACCCGCGTCGCCTCCCCGGTGAGGGGCTCCCCCGCCCAGCCCCACAGCAGCGTGCGCAGCTTGTCGTCGACGTTGAAGGTCACGCCGTGGTCGATGGCGTACAGCCGGCCGTCGGCGGTGGTCAGCAGGTGGCCGCCCTTGCGGTCGGCGTTGTTGACGACCGCGTCGAGGACGGCGAGCCGCCGCAGCCGCTCGTCGTCGGCGTGCACCAGCAGCGCGGTCCGCCCCTCCCCGACCTCGGCGAACCCGATCGCCTTCCAGCCCGCTCCCGGTTCCTCCCCCTCGACGAGGGCGAGCAGCCCGTCGTCCGGGGCCGCCTCGATCCACAGCTGGCACATGCCCTCGCCGTAGGGGCCGTCGCGCAGGACGGTCGGCGGGACGAGCCCCCAGCCGGTCATCTCGGAGACCGCGTACGCGGCGACCTCGCGCCCGGCGAGGGTGCCGTCGGGGAAGTCCCACAGGGGCCGCTCCCCCGCGACCGGCTTGTAGACGCAGGCGGCCTCGCGGCCCTCGTGGGCGACGGTGCAGTACAGGGCCGCGTTGGAGGCGTCACGGATGCGTCCGCGCACGGTCAGCTCACCGTGGGCGAGCAGGTCGTCCCATCCGGCGGAGGAGGGGCCGGTGGTCGTCACGCCCCGCGGCGGTATCCGTTCTGGCGCGGACATACGTGTCCTTCCGGGTCGAGCGGCAGGCTGCACAGCGGGCAGGGCGGCCGGCCGGCGTTGACGACGTCGAGTGCTCTCTTGGCGAAGGCTCTGGCCTGCGCGCCGGTGAGCCGGACCCGCAGCATCGGGGGCCCGTTCTCCTCGTCCTGCAGCAGCCGCTCCTCGGCCTCGGCGAGGTCCTCCTCGGAGTCGGCCTCGAGTTCCACGAGGGCCTGCGCCTCGACGATCATGCGCTGCTCCTCGCCGTCCCAGGCGAGGGCCATGGTGCCGACCCGGAACTCCTCCTCGACCGGGGTGTCGAGGGGGGCGGAGTCGCTGATCTCGGTGGGCGCCACCGCGGGTACGGCGGCGCTGCCGCCGCTACGGCGTACGACCTCGTCCAGCAGCTCGTCCATGCGCTCGGCGAGCGCGGCGACCTGGGTCTTCTCCAGGGCCACACTGGTCACTCGGGATCCGGCGGTGGCCTGGAGGAAGAAGGTACGGCGCCCGGGCAGTCCGACCGTACCGGCCACGAAGCGGTCCGGGGGGTCGTAGAGGAACACCTGACGGGACACGTCCTGTCTCCCTGGGAGTCGTGGGTACGGGTACGTCCATGCGTGAACGTGCGTGTGCGGACCGGTTCACCCTACTGCGGGCGACGATCACGGTGCGCCCGCCTCGCCCCCGACCGTGGCGTCCCCGGCCGGCGGCTCCTGGCGGGGCACGAGCGAGGCGAAGTCGCCGGTGTCGCCGAGGCGCACGAGAAAGGGCCGCAGACGGGTGTAACGGATCGCGGTGATGGAACACGGTTCCACGGAGATCCGCTGGAAGAGGTCGAGATGAAGTCCGAGGGCGTCGGCGACGAGCGACTTGATGATGTCGCCGTGCGAGCACAGGAGCCAGACGGCGTCGGCGCCGTGGTCGCGCTCCACGCGCGCGTTCCACTCGCGCACCGCCTCGGCGGCGCGGGTCTGCATGGCCCGCATCGACTCACCGCCGGGGAACGCGACCGCGGAGGGGTGCGTCTGCACGACCTCCATCAGCGGTTCGTCCTTGAGTTCGGCGAGCTTGCGGCCGGACCAGTCGCCGTAGTGGGCCTCCCCGATCCGTTCGTCGGTGTGGACGGACAGGCCGGGGCGGGCGGCGACGAGGGGCTTGATCGTCTCCTGGCAGCGTTGCAGCGGGCTCGCGACGACCTCGGCGAGGGGCAGTCCCTCGAGCCGCCCGGGCAGTGCGGCGGCCTGCTCGACGCCGCGCTCGTCGAGGGCGACGCCGGGCGTCCAGCCGGCGAGCACTGCGGAGGTGTTGGCGGTGGAACGTCCGTGCCGGACGAGGATCAGCGTGGGCATGCCGCCCAGGGTAGGCGCACGTGCGTGTGCGCAGAGGAACGGCCGAAAGGGGAATGCGCTCCGTGATCGTCGACTGCGCCGTCTACCGTGACGGACACCGTACGGAAGGCCCACAGGACTTGTCCGACGCCCTGGACGCGGCGCGCGCCGCGGGCGACTTCGTCTGGATCGGGCTGCACGAGCCGACCGAGAAGGAGTTCGAGCACGTCACGCAGGAGTTCGCGCTGCACCCGCTGGCCGTGGAGGACGCGCTGAAGGCCCATCAGCGGCCCAAGCTGGAGGTCTACGACGACTCGCTGTTCCTGGTGCTGAAGCCGGTGGTGTACGAGCCGGACAGCGACACCGTCTCCTCCGGCGAGGTGATGGTCTTCCTCGGCGACTCCTTCGTGGTGACCGTCCGGCACGGCGAGGGTTCTCCGCTGGCGGCCGTGCGGCACCGGCTGGAGCAGGAGCCGGAGATGCTCGCGAAGGGGCCGACGTCGGTGCTGTACGCGATCGCCGACGCGACCGTCGACCACTACCTGGACGTGGCGACCGAGCTCCAGACGGACCTGGAGGAGCTGGAGACGGACGTGTTCTCGCCGGACGGCGGCGGCTCGCGGCACACCGCGTCGCGGATCTACACCTTCAAGCGGCAGGTCCTGGAGTTCCGCCGGGCGACCGGTCCGCTGACGGTGCCGATGGGGCGGCTGGCGGGCACCGGCGGGATCGGTTCGGTGCCCTTCGTGAACGACAGCGCGCGGCCGTTCTTCCGTGACGTCGGCGACCACCTCGCGCGCGTGAACGAGTCCGTGGAGAACCTGGACCGGCTGGTGTCGGACATCCTGTCGGCGCACCTGGCGCAGATGAGCGTGCGGCAGAACGACGACATGCGGAAGATCTCCGCGTGGGCGGCCATGGCCGCGGTCCCCACGATGATCGCCGGGATCTACGGCATGAACTTCGATCACATGCCGGAGCTGCGCTGGGCGTGGTCGTATCCGGCGGTGATCGCCCTCATGGCCCTTCTGGAGGTGCTGCTGTTCCGGCTGTTCAAGCGCCGGGGGTGGCTGTAGGTCAGGCGAACTCGGGGGCGGTGGTGGCGGGTCCGCCGAGGGCGTCGCGCCGTGCGGGCATCTCGAGGGACACCATCCGCCGCCAGCCGGCGACCCGCTCCCAGACGTACAGGACGTGGATGCCGGCGGCGAGGACGGCGGCCCTGGGCCGGGACCAGCCGAGCAGGCGGCCCATGTGGGCCATCACGGCGAGGCTGACGTCGCGGTAGACGCGGATCTCGGCGAGCGCGCACGCGCGCAGGGTCCGCTGGATGGCGCGGCCGTGTCCCGCGCGCGCGAAACGCAGCAGTTCCTCGTGGCAGTAGGCGAGGTGGTTGTCCTCGTCGTCGGAGATCATCCGCACCGCGCGGCCGAGACCGGGGTGGTCGCCGAAGTACCCGCGCAGCATCCGCATCTGCTCGGAGGCGCGCTGTTCGGTGACCCGGCTGTGCGCGAGGTAGGTGATGATGTCCTGCACGGTCAGGGGCCGGTCGCTCCTGAGCCTGTCGTGGGCGAGCCCGATGCCGTTCCGTTCCAGGAGCATCGTGTAGTCGGTCTCGGGCGGGACGGGGACGGGCCGCAGTCCGCGCTTCCTCATCAGGGCGTTGAAGATGCGTCCGTGTTTGTCCTCGTCGGCGCCGTGCCGGGTGATCTTGGGGGCCATCGCGCGTTCGTCCTCGGGGACGAGGGCGGCGATCCGGGCGTTCTCCCAGCCGCCCTGGGACTCCCCTCCGGCCGCGATGGAGCAGAAGAGCCGGAAGGACTCGTCGTGGTCGAGGATCTCCTGGAACAGACTCTTGGCCGAAAGCATCGTGGACACCTCTCCGCAGGATCGCGCAGCACTCCGCGAAGAACGAGTCAAGTGCCGTGCGAGGGGTGCGGCAACAGCTGTGTCGGACAACTGCGCCGAACGGATGACCCTTCGGCTGACGAGCGAGGCGTAACCGTGCGGTTCCCGGCGCGTTGTTCTCCGTGACGGCCGTGGCGGGGAAGACCCCCGAGCCCCCACCACGGCCGCTGAACAACTCCCCCGCCCGTCAGGCCAGACCGGCGAGCTCCAGCGCCTCGGTGCCCGCCCGCAGCGAGGCGAGCCGCTCGTCGAGGGTGAAGCCCGCCGGGGCGAGGGTGAGGGTGGTGACGCCGACGGCCGCGTAGGCCTTCATCCGGTCGGCGATCCGCTCCATGGAACCCAGCAGCGTGGTCCGGTCGATCAGCTCGTGCGGTACGGCGGCCGCGGCGCCCTGCTTGTCGCCGGAGAGGTACTTCTGCTGGATGTCGGCGGCCGCCTCCTCGTACCCCATGCGGCGCGCGAGCTGGTTGTAGAAGTTCTGCTTGAAGCTGCCCATGCCGCCGACGTACAGCGCGGTGTAGGGGCGGAAGGTGTCGGCGAGCTGCTCGACGTCCTTGTCGGCGCCGAGGGCCAGCGGCAGGGTGGGGCACACGTCGAAGCCGTCCAGCGTCTTGCCGGCCTTCTCCCGGCCGGCGCGCAGGTGCTTGATCGCGGTGTCCTCGAGGTGCTCGGCGGACGGGAAGATCAGCAGGGCGCCGTCGGCGATCTCGCCGGTCTGCTCCAGGTTCTTCGGTCCGATCGCGGCGATGTACAGCGGGATGTGCTCGCGCTCCGGGTGCACGGTCAGCTTGATCGGCTTGCCCGGGCCGCCCGGCAGCGGCAGCGTCCAGTGCTCGCCGTCGTACGACAGCCGCTCGCGCGTCATCGCCCTGCGGACGATCTCGACGTACTCGCGCGTGCGGGACAGCGGCTTGTCGAACGTGACGCCGTACCAGCCCTCGGACACCTGCGGGCCCGAGACGCCGAGGCCGAGGCGGAAGCGGCCGCCGGAGAGGGAGTCGAGGGTGGCGGCCGTCATCGCGGTCATCGCGGGCTGGCGGGCGGGGATCTGGAAGATGGCCGAGCCGACGTCGATCCGCTCGGTCTGGGCGGCGACCCAGGTGAGAACGGTGGCCGCGTCCGAGCCGTAGGCCTCGGCGGCCCAGCACACCGCGTAGCCGAGCCGGTCGGCCTCCTGGGCCACGGCCAGGTTGTCCGCGTCCATTCCGGCTCCCCAGTAGCCGAGGTTGATCCCGAGCTGCATGGCCGATTCCCCTTACTGATCAGTAACGACGCTGTTCCGGCAGACCTTAGCGCGGGCGCCGCGCCCGGGGAGGGCGATGTGGCGAGCGTCGCGCGCCCCGGCAGGGCCCCAACCTGCGCGGAACGCCCCGGCGCCGGCGGACTTCCGTTGTCCACAGGCAACCCACGGCCCAGTTCTGGCCAGTAATCTCGGCACCCATGGAGCAGAGGCATCTCGGCCGCACCGGCCTGCGTGTGTCCCGCATCGGGCTCGGCACCCTGACCTGGGGCCGCGACACCGACGAGCATGACGCCGCGGACCTCTTGAAGACGTTCTGGGAGGCGGGCGGGACCCTCGTCGACACGGCGGACGTCTACGGCGACGGCGAGGCGGAGTACCTTCTCGGGCGTCTCATAGAAGGCCTGGTTCCGCGCCGGGAGCTGATCATCTCGACGAAGGCGGGAAGCGTGCCCGACCCGGACCGCCGGTTCGACGGCTCGCGCGGCCATCTGCTCGCCGCCCTCGACGCCTCCCTCTGCCGGCTGGGCACGGACTACGTCGACGTGTGGCACGTGCACGCCTTCGATCCGGACACACCCCTGGAGGAGACCCTCCAGGCCCTCGACATCGCCGTCTCCAGCGGCCGCGCCCGCTATGCCGGCGTCTCGAACTTCTGCGGCTGGCAGCTCGCCAAGGCGGCGACCTGGCAGCTGTCCGCGCCGGGCACGCGCACCCGGCTGGCCAGTACGCAGCTGGAGTACTCACTGCTCCAGCGCGGTGTCGAGCGCGAGGTGCTGCCGGCCGCCCTGGACCTGGGCATCGGGCTGCTGCCCTCCTCACCGCTGGGCCGTGGCGTCCTGACCGGCAAGTACCGCGGAGACGCCCTCCCGCCGGACTCGCGCGGCGCCTCCGACCACTTCGCGCCCTTCGTCGAGCCCTACCTCGACGACACCGCGAGCCGGATCGTCGACGCCGTGACGACCGCGGCGGACGGGCTCGCGGTGACCCCGCTCCAGGTCGCGCTGGCCTGGGTGCGCGACCGGCCCGGGGTGAGCGCGCCGATCGTCGGCCCGCGCAACGCCCAGCAGCTCACGGCGGCGTTGTCAGTGGAGGCGCTTAGTCTTCCTGACGAGATCTGCCGGGCGCTCGACGACGTGTCGGCGCCCGTGCACCGCTATCCCGATCACGACTGGAGCACGCTGTGAGCACGGAGCCGGAGCCCGCCGAGACCAACCACCCCGGGCCGGGCACCCCGGACGAGGCCCCGGTGACGGACGCCGCCGACGCGGCGGACCCGAGCCTCGACGCCGACGGGAGCACGGCCGGCGCCGAGGGCACCGCGGACGCCGGGCCCACCGCGGACGCCGGGCCCACCGCGGACGAGGCCGACCCGGCAGCCGACGACGCCCCACAGCCGGCCGCCGGGAGCGGCGGGGACGACACCTCCCCCCGACTCTCCGAGGCCGAGGCGGAACTCGCCGCGCAGAAACAGGAGCGGGAGCGGATCGAGCGGCGGAAGGCCGAGAAGAAGGGGCCCATCGAGGCCGGCACCAAGCTCAGCGGACCGGCGGCCGATCTGCTCGCCGCCGTCCGGGCCGTGGAGGGCGGGGCCGCGCCCACCGCCACCGTCTTCGCCGAGCCCCGGCCCGTCCCGCGCCGCCCGGCCCCGGAGCCCGTGCGGCAGCCGCAGCCCGAGCCGGCCGCCGCCGCGCCGACGGCGCCCGCCGCGCACACCGTCGAGTCCGTGCGCCGGGTGCTGGCCGGCGGGGGCGCCCCCGAGTCGCTGGCGCCGCAGGTCGCCGCGGCCCTCGGCGAGGGCGCCGAGGAACTCCTGGCCGAGGACCCCTGGCAGTTGCTGCGCGTGTCCGGCGTGCGGCCCGAGCAGGCCGACGGCTTCGCGCGGGCACTGCTCGGCGCGGAGTGCGCCCCCGACGACGAGCGGCGGGGCCGCGCGGTGACGGTGTGGCTGCTGGAACAGGCCGCCCTCGCCGGGCACACGGCACTGGATCTGCCGGCGCTGACGGCCGCGCTCGCCCAGCGGGGCGTGCCGGACGCGGACGCGGCGGTGCAGCACACGCTCGCGGAGGGCGAGGCGCTCGCCTTCCAGGACGCGCTGGAGCAACCCGGCGCGGCGCAGGACACGGACGAGGAGCGTCCGGTACGGGTCCTGATCGGCCTGGAGCGGTACGCGCTCGCGGAGGAGAGCCTGGCCGACGGTCTGGCCCGCATGACCTCCTCCCTGGCCGAGGAATCCTCCCCTGGGTGGGGGTCGAGCGCGTCCGGCAGCGCGGCCGAGCTGGTCCGCGCGGTCGCCGGCCACGGCCTGGTGCTGCACACCGGCGGCGAGGCCGCCCGCGCCGAACCGGCGGCCCTGCTCACCGCCGCCCGGGCCCTGGGCCTGCGCGCCGTCGCGGCCTGCCACACGGCGGACGGCCGACGCCGGTTCGCCGCCCTTCTGACCGACGGCGCCGACGACGTTGACGCCGACGCCGGTGTCGTCACCCTCGCCGGCCTCCTCGCCGGCACCGAAGGGCCCGGCCGTGACGCCGACGGGGCGCTGGCCCTCGACCTGCTGATCGTCCTGGACGCGCCGCAACTCGACGTGGAGACCGCCGCCACCGTGGTCGAGTCGCTGCCCGACGGAGCCCGGCTTGTGCTCAGCGGGGATCCGGCGCTGCTGTGGTCGGCGGGCCCCGGCCGGGTCTTCGCCGACCTGCTCGCCGCGCGCACGTGTCCGCAGATCGCCTCGCGCACACCCGATCCCGGACCGCTCGGCGAGCTGGTCTCCGGGGTGGGCGTCGGCGAGCTCAACCAGGTGGACGCGCCCGGCAAGGAGATCGTGATCGTGCCGGTACGGGACGCGGGCGAGGCCGTGCACCGGACCGTGCAGCTCGTCGCCGACTCGGTGCCGCGGGCCTTCGGCGTCGCCCCGGGAGAGACGGTGGTGATCACGCCGGGCCACGGCGGCGCGGCCGGCACCCGGGTGTTGAATGCCGCCCTCAAGGAGCGGCTCAACCCCGGCCCGGGCCGCTTCGGCGGCTTCGACCCCGGCGACCTGATCGTCCACTCCCCCGCGCCGGGCCGTACGGTGCCGGGCCGGGTGGTGGGGGCCGACGCGGACGGGCTGCACCTGTCCTGCGCGGGCGTCCCCGTCGTCGTGCCGAGGGACCGGGTGGAGCAGTCCGTGCGGCACGGGTGGGCGCTGACCGCGCACCAGGCCGTGGGCGGCCGCTGGCCCGCGGCGGTCGTGGTGCTGCCCGGTGACGCCGCGCAGGCACTCACCCGGCCGTGGGTGTACACGGCCTTCGGCCGGGCCGAGCGGCATCTGTCCGTCGTGCACGGCGTCGAGCAGGCCCTGCCCAGGGCGGTCGCCGAAGTCCCGGCCAAGCCCCGCACCACCCGCCTGCCCGTCTTGCTGCGCGCCCAGGTGCCCGCGGCGCACTGAGGGGCCTTGCACCGTGCCCGCCCGGACCGCACGGCCTGATCAGGCGCTCATAGTGCAAGGGCCCCTGAGCGGACGCGGACGGCGGGGGGGGGGGGGGGGGGGGGACCCGGCCCCCCCCCCCCTCACTGTTCTAGGCTACTAGGATCCCAGGGTGGGTTTTGCC
>NZ_JBVIAY010000015.1:35823-49024 GCF_055573695.1 Streptomyces sp. NPDC030143 | reverse complement strand
AACATCCCCGTGGTGTGCGTCGAGGCCGGGCGGGGGGGGGGGGGGGGGGAGGGGGTGTGGGGGGGGGGGGGGGGGGGGGGGGGGGGGGGGGCGCCCCCCCCCCCCCCCCGCCGCCGTGCGAGGTGCGAGGACGCGGGGCCCAGGGGGTGTTTCGAAAATCCCCCTAGCGGTCCGCCCGGTCGGCCTCCAGCGGCTCCAGGTCCTCGTCCTCCTCGAGCTCACCGTCCTCCAACGCGCCGTCGTCGACGTCGTCGTCGAGGTCGTCGTCGAAGACCGCGCTCACGTCGAAGCGGCAGACCACGCGGTGCGCGTCGAGCGACTCGAAGGGCGCCTCCAGCCACTCACCCGGCTCGGCCGGTTCGTCGGCGGCCAGGACCCACAGCGTGGAGTCGCCCTCCTCCAGACCGAACTCCTTGTGCCGGGAGGCGATCTCGTCGGGTTCGAACTCGCCGAACAGCAGGCCCAGCGCCCCGTGGATGGTGCCCGAGGCCTGCGCGTCCGCGCCCGGCTCGCGCTCCGCCGCCTCGACCCGCTGGCCCTGTGCCAGCAGTCGCTGCGGCTCCACCACCGAGTAGTCGCGGCGGATCAGCACACTGAGCGCGTTCGGTTCCTCGGGGCCCGCGTACGGCGGAAGCGAGTCGTCCGCGCCGGGGATCTCGAAGGGGGTGACCTCGTCGTAGCGGTCGTAGAGCAGCTCGTCGTACACCTCGGCGGCCGCGGCCAGCTGGTTGAAGGCCTCGTAGACGGCCGGATCGTCCTCGCCCGTCCTGCGTTCGACCGCGGCCAGGTGGCGGTCGAGCGCGGTCTTGACCGCCTCGGCGGCGGCACGTACCTCGGCAGCGGTGGGCTGCGCAGCATCAGACATAGTGCAGACGCTATCCGTACCGGGCCCCAGCCCGCACAATAGATGCGATGCCGGAATACGAATTTGTCGACGTGTACGTGCCGCGCGGGGTGTCCCGCAAGGAGGCGACGCGTCTGCTGACCGACCATGCCGAGTACGGACACTGGGAGTTGCACCGTCTCAGCCTGCTGCGCGACGGCAGCCGCAGGGTGCGGCTGCGCCGGCGGATCATCCGTCAGGTGCGCGCGACGTGGTGAGTGCGGACCGACACGAACGGAGCGGGCCCCGCCGAGGCGGGGCCCGCTCCGTCGTGAGCGGTGCCAGGTGGTGTTACGCCGAGGCGCCCGCCTTGCGGTAGAGCAGCGCGCCCGCGAGCAGCGCGCCCGCGCCGACGGGCAGGGTGAGACCGAGCGGCAGTTCGCTGCCGGTGTGCGCGAGCTCCGCCGTGGCGTCGCCGGCCGGCCGGTGCTCGGTGGAGGCGCCCGCCGGCGTCACCCGTTCCGGGGTGGACGGCGTGCCCTGGGGGCCGGAGTGGTTCGGCTTGCCGGGGCCTTGGGCGCCGGGGGTGCCCGGGGTCTCCTTCTCGCCGCCGGGGGGCGTGCCGTACTCGGGGCCGGGACCGCTGTCGTTGGTGCAGTCGTTGCCGGCGGTCGGGTTGAGCAGGCCGACGACGTCGACGCTGTTGCCGCAGACGTTCACCGGCACGTGGATCGGGGCCTGGACGTGGTTGCCCGAGGCGATGCCGGGCGAGTGGGCGGTGTGACCGCCGGCGTGCGCGCCCCCGGAGCCGCCGCTGTGCGCGCCGGAGCCGCCGGTGTCCGCGCCCCCGCTCCCGTCGCCGTAGCCGCCGCCGTCGTCCTTGCCCGTGCTCTGGTTGGTGCAGGAGTTGCCCATGGCCGGGTTGAGGAGCCCGATGACGTCGACGGTGTTGCCGCAGACGTTGACCGGCACGTTCACCGGGGCCTGGATCGTGTTGCCGGACGCGATGCCGGGCGAGTGGGAGGCGGACCCGTTCGCCGCGGAGTCGGCGTGGGCGTAGCCGCCGGCGGCGGCGATCACCCCCGTCGCCGCCGCCACGGTCATGAGGCCTTTACGGGTGACCTGTCGCATTACTGATTCCCTGCTTTCGATCTCGTCCCGAATCGCTCGCATCATTCCAGTGGGGCGAGCCGTTCGGACCCTTCGACTTCTTCGGCTTTTCCTCCGGCTTTCGCGCGAGAGGACATGAAGAGTGGGACAAAAGACCGGTCGGCCCCGGAGCGCATGGCGCGCGCTCCGGGGCCGACGGTGTGGACGACCCCTCAGCGGGTCGACGTCACTTGTTGATGCAGACGTTGCCGAAGGCGGGGTTCAGCAGCCCGATCACCGAGATCGTGTTGCCGCAGACGTTCACGGGGACGTGCACCGGAACCTGGATCACGTTGCCGGAGACGACACCCGGGGAGTGCACGGCAGCACCCTGGGCACCCGAATCGGCGACGGCCAGGCCCGCGCCCGCGAGAACCAGCCCACCAGTGGCAGCCGCAGCGGCGACGACCTTCTTGATCATTATTCCTCCTTGTTGGCAATGCGATCCCAATCAGCGGATCACATCACCAGTAACGAGGGGGAATTAATGAGGCTACGCGCTTATCGGCGCATTCACTCTTCTCAGTCGCCTCCGCACAGGCGCACGATTTCTGGAAACGTCGCCCGCAGGGCTGCCGGGAGGATCAGGAGGCGTCGATGAAACGGTCGAGCACCCGGACGCCGAACTTCAGTCCGTCGACCGGGACCCGCTCGTCCACGCCGTGGAACATGCCGGCGAAGTCCAGCTCCGGCGGCAGCTTCAGCGGGGCGAAGCCGAAGCCGCGGATGCCGAGGTCGTCGAAGGACTTGGCGTCCGTGCCGCCGGAGAGCATGTAGGGGACGGCCTTGGCGGTCGGGTCCTCGGCGAGCAGCGCGGACTGCATCGCCTCCACCAGCGCCCCGTCGAAGGAGGTCTCCAGGGCCTTGTCGGAGTGCACGTCCTCGCGGCTCACCTTCGGGCCCAGGATGCGGTCGAGGTCGGCGAGGAACTCCTCCTCGTGCCCCGGCAGGAAGCGCCCGTCGACGTGGGCGGTGGCCTCGCCGGGGATGACGTTGACCTTGTACCCGGCGCCGAGCTGGGTGGGGTTGGCGGTGTTGCTCAGGGTGGCGCCGATCAGCTTGGCGATGCCGCCGAGCCTGGCGAGGGTGGACTGCATGTCCTCCGGGTCCAGCTCGGTGCCGAGCGCGTCACCCAGCTCGTCGAGGAAGGCGCGGGTGGTCTTCGTGACGCGCACCGGGAACGTGTGGCGTCCCAGCCGGGCGACGGCCTCGGACAGCTCGGTGATGGCGTTGTCCCGGTGGATCATCGAGCCGTGTCCGGCGGTGCCGGCCACGGTCAGCTTCATCCAGTGCATCCCCTTCTCGGCCGTCTGGATCAGGTAGAGCCGTCGCTCCTCGCTGACCGTGAAGGAGAAGCCGCCGACCTCGCTGATCGCCTCGGTGACGCCCTCGAACAGGTCGGGGTGGTGGTCGACCAGGTAGCGGGCGCCGTAGGTGCCGCCCGCCTCCTCGTCGGCGAGGAACGCGAGCACGATGTCGCGCGGGGGCCGGCGCCCGGAGCGCAGCCGGTCGCGAACGACCGCGAGGGTCATCGCGTCCATGTCCTTCATGTCGACGGCGCCGCGGCCCCACACGCAGCCGTCGGCGACCTCGCCGGAGAAGGGGTGGTGGGTCCAGTCGACCGCGTTGGCCGGGACGACGTCGGTGTGGCCGTGGATGAGCAGTGCGGGCCGGGAGGGGTCCTCGCCCTCGATGCGGGCCACGGTGGAGGCGCGTCCCGGGTGCGATTCGAAGATCTTCGGCTCGAGCCCCACCTCGGCGAGCTTCTCGGCGACGTACTCGGCCGCCTTGCGCTCGCCCGGACCCGAGTGGTCGCCGTAGTTGCTGGTGTCGATCCGGATCAGCTCGCGGCAGAGGTCCACGACCTCGTCCTCGCCGGTGACGCCCCTGGCCGTGTCGTCCGTCGCGCTCACGCTGGTTCCTCCCGCTGACT
The DNA here is from genome assembly GCF_055573695.1 of Streptomyces sp. NPDC030143. Classification (NCBI taxonomy): domain Bacteria; kingdom Bacillati; phylum Actinomycetota; class Actinomycetes; order Kitasatosporales; family Streptomycetaceae; genus Streptomyces; species Streptomyces sp. NPDC030143. The sequence goes on along the minus strand of NZ_JBVIAY010000015.1, from coordinate 45,119 downwards.
GCTGGTGGGTCCCTCTCATCCTCTCCCTCCCCGGCACCGCCGCCCAAGACCGGTCCCGGCCCGTCACACTCCGTTCACGCCGGATGCGACGGCCGGCCGGGCACCCGTGATCGGGCACCCTCGAAAGCCTGGTAATGTTTACGACGTCGCCGCGAGGGAAACCCCGCACGACAGACACCTTGTCCGGGTGGCGGAATGGCAGACGCGCTAGCTTGAGGTGCTAGTGCCCTTTATCGGGCGTGGGGGTTCAAGTCCCCCCTCGGACACAGCAGGAGCGAGGGTCGCGACCACGGGTCGCGGCCCTCGCTCGTACGTGTGGGGCATCTCTCCCCGCCTTGAAGATCACCAGGTCACAGCCCCGGCGGGCTCCCCCGGACGGCCGCCCCGGGTGGCCGACACAACGGGGCGTCCCTAGCGTCGTACTAAAATTTCCGGCTTGTTACGGAGCCGGACGGACAACCCCAGGCAGACCTGCGGGCCCGCCGGCGCCCCGGAGGCTTCCGGGATCGAGACGCGAGGACCCGATGGCAGCCACAGACGAGGGCAGCGCTCTCGGCCTGCTCGACGACGACATCCCCGACCACCTCGGTGACCCCGCGCGCTTCTCCGGCGGTCCGGCCGCCTCCCCGCGCACCCTCGTCGACGTGTTCGACGCGTCCGTGCGCTCCTGGCCGGAGGAGTTCGCCCTGGACGACGGCTCCACCGCGCTGACCTACCGCGCCCTGGCCGTCGAGGTGGAGCGGCTGCGCCGCAGGCTCGCCGCCGCCGGGGTCGGGCTCGGCGACCGGGTGGGGGTGCGGGTGCCCTCCGGGACCAACGAGCTGTACGTCGCGATCCTCGCCGTCCTCGCGGCGGGGGCCGCCTATGTCCCCGTCGACGCCGAGGACCCCGACGAGCGGGCCGAGCTGGTGTTCGGGGAGGCCGGGGTGCGGGCCGTGGTCGGGGCCGGGCACGCGCTGACCGCGCACGGCCGCTCCGACGTCCCGGCCGCCCGGCCCGGCGTCGAGCACGACGCGTGGGTCATCTTCACCTCCGGCTCCACCGGGAAGCCCAAGGGCGTCGCCGTCAGCCACCGCAGCGCCGCCGCCTTCGTGGACGCCGAGGCCGCGCTGTTCCTCAGCGAGGAGCCGATCGGGCCCGGTGACCGGGTGATGGCCGGTCTGTCGGTGGCGTTCGACGCCTCCTGCGAGGAGATGTGGCTGGCCTGGCGGTACGGCGCCTGTCTGGTGCCGGTGCCTCGCTCGCAGGTCAGGAGTGGTGCCGACCTCGGGCCGTGGCTGGTCGAGCAGGAGATCACGGTCGTGTCCACCGTGCCGACACTGGCGGCCCTGTGGGAGCCGGAGACCCTCAACGACGTCCGGCTGCTGATCTTCGGGGGCGAGGCGTGTCCGCCGGAGCTGGCGCAGCGGCTGGTGACCGAGGGGCGGGAGGTCTGGAACACGTACGGGCCGACCGAGGCGACCGTCGTGGCCTGTGCCGCCCTGATGAGCGGCCGGGGACCGGTCCGGATCGGGCTGCCGCTCGACGGCTGGGAGCTGGCCGTCGTCGACGAGGCCGGGGACCCGGTGCCGATGGGCGGCAGCGGGCAGTTGGTGATCGGCGGTGTGGGGCTCGCGCGGTACCTGGACGCCGAGAAGGACGCTCAGAAGTACGCGCCGTTGGAGTCGCTGGGCTGGGAGCGGGCGTACCGCAGCGGTGACCTGGTGCGGGCGGAGCGTGCGGGGCTGGTGTTCCTCGGGCGGGCCGACGAGCAGGTCAAGCTCGGCGGGCGGCGCATCGAACTCGGCGAGGTCGACGCGGCCCTGCAGGCGCTCCCCGGCGTCGCGGGCGCGGCCGCCGCCGTGCGGACCGCCCGCGGCGGCAACCAGCTCCTCGTCGGCTATGTCGTCACCCAGGACGGCTGGGACCGGGCGGCGGCCCTGGAGCGGCTGCGGGCCGAGCTGCCCGCCGCGCTCGTTCCGCTGCTCGCGCCGGTCGACGACCTGCCGACGCGGACCTCCGGCAAGGTGGACCGCGCGGCCCTGCCGTGGCCCCTCGACGGGGTCGAGGCTCCCGCGGCGCAGCTCTACGGCACCGAGGCCTGGCTCGCCGAGCAGTGGACGGAGGTGCTGGGCGTCCCCGTGGCGAGCGCCTCGGACGACTTCTTCGCGATCGGCGGCGGCAGCCTGGCGGCAGCCCAGCTCACCACGCGGCTGCGCACCCGCTACCCCGGCGCCGCCGTGCTGGACGTCTACCAGCAGCCGACACTGCGCAAGCTGGCCCGCCGGCTGGAGCGGTCCGCGCAGGACGACGGCGCCCGGCGCGCGGTCGCCCCCGTGCCGAGGCGGGCCCAGGTGGTGCAGCTCCTGCTGCTCCTGCCGCTGTTCACCCTGGTCGGCCTGCGCTGGACGGTCGTCCTGGCCGCGCTGGGCAACGTCCTGCCCGCGTACGGCGCGCTGCCCACCGCGCCCTGGGGGCTGGTGATCGCCGGAGCGCTGCTGTTCTTCAGTCCGCCCGGGCGGCTCGCGCTCGGGGCGGGCGGGGCCCGGCTGCTGCTGCGGGGAGTCAAGCCGGGCCGGTATCCGCGCGGGGGCGGGGTGCACCTGCGGCTGTGGGCGGCCGAGCGGCTGGCCGAGTCCAGCGGGGCGACCTCGCTGACCGGCTCGTGGCTGGAGCGGTACGCGCGGGCCCTGGGCGCCAGGATCGGGCCCGACGTGGATCTGCACGCGCTGCCGCCGGTGACCGGCATGCTCCGGCTGGGGCGGGGTGCGGCCGTGGAGTCCGAGGTGGACCTGTCGGGCTGGTGGCTGGACGGGGACCGGCTGGAGATCGGTCCGGTCAGGGTCGGCGCGCACGCCGTCGTCGGCACGCGCAGCCTGCTCTTCCCCGGTGCCCGGGTGGGCAAGCGGGCCGAGGTGGCGCCCGGTTCGGCCGTCACCGGGCAGATTCCGACCGGACAGCGCTGGGCGGGCGCGCCCGCGGTCAAGGTCGGCAAGGCCAAGCGCGACCTGCCCGGGCAGCGGCCGGGCCGGAACGCCTTCTGGCGGGCCCTGTACGGCGTCTCGGGTGTCGCGCTCACCCTGCTGCCGGTGCCGGCGGCCGGCAGCGCGCTGCTCGTGGCGCACGCCCTCGTGACGCCCGGGGCGCCCCTGCGGGGGGCGGCGTCGGCCCTGGTCCCGGCCACGCTCGCCTACGGGCTGACGTACGCGCTGGTGCTGCTGGTCGCCGTCCGGCTGTCGAGTCTGGGGCTGCGGGAGGGGACGTACCCGACGCACAGCCGGGTCGGGTGGCAGGCCTGGACGGTGACGCGGTTGATGGACCGCTCGCGCGAGACGCTGTTCCCGCTGTACGCGGGGCTGGTGACGCCGGTGTGGCTGCGGCTGCTGGGGATGCGGATCGGGCGGGGCGCCGAGGTGTCGACCGTGCTGGCGCTGCCGAGTCTGACGACGGTCGGCGAGGGGGCGTTCCTGGCCGACGACACGCTGACCGCGCCGTACGAGCTGGGCGGCGGATGGATGCGGATCGGGCGGGCGGAGATCGGTCGGCGGGCGTTCCTCGGCAACTCGGGCATGACCGCGCCGGGGCGGTCCGTGCCGGAGGGCGGGCTGGTCGGTGTGCTGTCGGCGACGCCCAAGAAGGCCAAGAAGGGCAGCTCCTACCTGGGGCTGCCGCCGGTGCGGCTGCCGCGTGCGGCGGCCGACGGCGACCGCAGCCGCACCTACGATCCGCCGGCGCGACTGCTGTGGGCGCGTGCTCTGGTGGAGCTGTGCCGGATCGTGCCGGTGTTCTGCTCGGCGGGTCTGGCGGTGCTGACGGTGGCCGCGCTGTGCGCGCTGGGGGTGTGGGCGCCGCTGCTGTCCGGGGTGGTGCTGCTCGCGGCGGGCGGTGCGGCGGCCGTGCTGTCGGTCGTCGCGAAGTGGCTGCTCGTGGGGCGGCACCGCAGGGGGGAGCATCCGCTGTGGAGTTCCTTCGTGTGGCGCAACGAGCTGGCGGACACCTTCGTGGAGGTGGTGGCCGTGCCGTGGCTGGCCGGTGCCGCCGCGGGCACGCCGCTGATGACGGCGTGGCTGCGCGGGCTCGGGGCCCGGGTCGGCCGGGGCGTGTGGGTGGAGAGCTACTGGCTGCCGGAGGCGGACCTGGTCACGCTGGGGGACGGGGCGACGGTGAACCGTGGGTGCGTGCTGCAGACTCACCTCTTCCACGACCGGATCTTGCGGACGGATACTGTGGTCCTCCGTGAGGGTGCCACGCTGGGCCCTGGCGGGATCGTGCTGCCCGGCAGCACGGTCGGGGCCCGTACGACACTGGGTCCCGCGTCGCTCGTGATGGCCGCGGAGTCCGTTCCGGACGACACCCGCTGGCTCGGCAACCCGATCGAGGCATGGCGTCCCTGAACGCCGGTCGCTCGGATCCGGTGGGCGGCGCACGGGCGGGCAATGGCGGCACGGCGCAGGGAGCGGACGCGGCAGTGGCAGTTCAGCAGTCAGGGGGAGCCGACCCGTACTTCCCGGCCAACGGCGATCCCCGCTACCGGGTGCACCGCTACGAGCTCACGCTGGACTACCGCCCCGCGCCCAACCGGCTGTCCGGGACGGCCCGGCTCTCCGCCATCGCGGGGCGGGCGCCGCTCACCGAGTTCCAGCTGAACCTGGCCGACTTCAGGATCGGGCGGGTGCGGGTGGACGGGCGGCAGTCGCACTACACGCACCGCGGCGGCCGGCTGCGTGTCCGGCCGGCCAAGCCGGTGCGGCCGGGGGCCGCGTTCACGGTGGAGGTGCACTGGTCGGGCAACCCCGGGCCGGTCAACAGCCCCTGGGGCGGCATCGGCTGGGAGGAACTGGCGGACGGCGCGCTGGTGGCGAGCCAGCCGGTCGGGGCGCCCTCGTGGTACCCGTGCAACGACCGTCCGGCGGACAAGGCGTCGTACCTGCTGTCGATCACCACGCCCTCGGCGTACGCGGTGGTCGCGGGCGGGCGGCTGCTGACCCGTACCACGAAGGCGTCGACGACGACCTGGGTGTACGAGCAGGCGGCGCCCACGTCGAGCTATCTCGTCGGGCTGGCGATCGGCAAGTACCAGACGGTGCTGCTGGGCGACCCCGGGCCGGGCGGGGTGCCGCAGCACGGGCACATCCCGGCGCACCTGCTGCCCCGGTTCTCGCGGGACTTCGCGCGGCAGCCCGCGATGATGGAGCTGTTCCAGGAGCTGTTCGGGCCCTACCCGTTCGACGAGTACGCGGTCGTGGTGACCGAGGAGGAACTCGACGTCCCCGTCGAGGCGCAGGGGTTGTCCCTGTTCGGCGCCAACCACGTGGACGGCGCGCGAGGTTCGGAGCGGCTCGTCGCCCACGAACTGGCCCACCAGTGGTTCGGCAACAGCGTCTCCGTCGCCGACTGGCGGCACATCTGGCTGAACGAGGGGTTCGCGAAGTACGCGGAGTGGTTGTGGTCGGAGCGCTCGGGAGGACGTCGTGCGTCCCAACTCGCCGCGTCCGCGCATCGGTTGCTGTCCTCCCTGCCGCAGGACCTGTGCCTCGCGGATCCGGGCCGCAAGTCGATGTTCGACGACCGGCTCTACGAGCGCGGCGGGCTCGCCGTGCACGCGGTGCGCTGCGCGCTGGGCGACGACGCGTTCTTCCGCATGGTGCGCGGCTGGGCCGGGCTGCACCGGGGCGGCGCGGTGACCACGTCGGCCTTCACCGCCCATGCGGCCGGCTTCGCGGCGGAGCCGCTGGAGGAGCTGTTCGAGGCGTGGGTGTACGGGACGGCGCTGCCGCCGCTGCCCCTGCCCGGGGCGGGCCAGGGCGTCTTTCGTCAGTAGCGTCGTCCGCCCGGAGGGCGGGCCGGACGGGACTTTCGCAACACGCCCCAGCACAATGGCGGCCATGACCTCCCGATCCTGCCCGTGCGGGCTGCCCCTGCCGTACGCGGAGTGCTGCGGCCGCTTCCACGCCGGTGCCGCCGCCCCGACCGCCGAGGCGCTCATGCGGTCGCGCTACAGCGCCTTCGTCCGCGGGGACGCCGGCTATCTGCTGCGCACCTGGCATCCCCGGACGCGGCCCGCGCGGCTCGACCTCGATACCGGGACGCGATGGAAGGGGCTGGAGATCCTGGAGACGGTCGACGGGTCGGCGTTCCACGCCACGGGCGTCGTGGAGTTCCGCGCCTCCTACCGGGGCGGCGCGCTGCGTGAGCGCAGCCGGTTCGAGCGGGTCGACGGGGCGTGGGTGTACGTCGACGGGGAGTTTCCCGCGTAGCCGGCGCTACGGCGCCAGGAGTTCCGGGTTGCCGGACAGAGCGTGCTACGGCGCCAGGACGTCCAGTTCCCGGAGGGCTCCGACGGTGATCTCCCGGGTGAGCTTCTCGGCGCGGTCGGCGTCGCCCTCACGGACCGCCTCGGCGACCTGGACGTGCAGGGTGACGGCGGCCGGGTCGGGGTCCTCGAACATGACCTCGTGATGGGTGCGGCCGGCGAGGACCTCGGCGACGACGTCACCGAGGCGGGCGAACATCTCGTTGCCGGACGCCGTGAGGATCACCCGGTGGAAGGCGACGTCGTGGACGAGGTACTCCTCCAGGCGGTGGCCGCGCGAGTTGGCCACCATGCCGAGGGCGCACTCGGTCAGCTCGGCGCACTGTCCGGCCGTGGCGTGCCGCGCGGCCAGGCCTGCCGCGACCGGCTCGATCGCCGACCGCAGGACGGTGAGCGAGCGCAGCTGGTGCGGGCGGTCGGCGCCCGCCAGCCGCCAACGGATGACCTGCGGGTCGTAGACGTTCCACTCGGCCTTCGGGCGCACGGTCACGCCCACCCGGCGGCGGGACTCGACGAGGTGCATGGACTCCAGGACGCGAACCGCCTCACGCATCACGGAGCGTGACACGTCGAAGCGCTGCGCGAGTTCGTCGGTGCGCAGGACGCTGCCCGGCGGGTACTCGCCCGCGGTGATCGCGGGGCCGAGGGTGTCCAGTACACGGCCGTGCAGACCCCGGCCCGGAGTGGTCATGCACTCAGCGTACGGGGTGCGTCACGCCGCTAAATAGTCAGACTTATTCGGCACCGGGTCTTGAATTCGTCGTACTAATGGGTTTCAGTGGCGTCGACATGACGTGTCGGCGAGGACAGCAGACAGTGAGGCAGCGATGAGGACCCCCCATGTCGTCGTGGTCATGGGCGTCGCGGGCACCGGCAAGACCACCATCGGTCCCCTGCTCGCGGCCCGGCTCGGCGTCCCCTACGCCGAGGGCGACGACTTCCACCCGCGGGCCAACATCGTCAAGATGTCGGCCGGCACCCCGCTCACCGACGAGGACCGGTGGCCCTGGCTGGACGCCATCGGCTCCTGGGCGCGCGATCGGGCGGGGCTCGGCGGTGTGGTCGGTTGCTCGGCGCTGAAGCGGTCCTACCGCGACCGGCTGCGGGCCGCCGCGCCGGAGCTGGTGTTCGTGCACCTGGCGGGCGATCGCGCGCTGATCGAGGACCGGATGTCGCATCGGCAGGGGCACTTCATGCCGACCGCCCTGCTCGACTCCCAGTTCGCCACGCTCCAGCCGCTCCAGGAGGACGAGGCGGGGGTCGTGGTGGACGTGTCCGGCAGCCCCGAGGAGATCACCCGACGGGCCGTGACGGCACTGACGGCGCTCCCCGAGCCGACCGTGTGACCACCCCCCCTGTCCCCCCTGTAACCACTCCCGTGTAGTCACCCCCCTCTCCCGCTCCCCCGTATCCGCAAGGGACCCCCGTGACCAGACTCAGCGTCGAGGTGCTGGCAGCGGACGCCGTCGAGCCGATCACCTCGGCCGGCCACGCCCACCTGGGCATCGCCGTGCTGGCGGGCATCGCCGTCATCGTCCTGCTCATCACCCGGTTCAAGCTCCACGCCTTCCTGGCGCTCACCGTCGGCTCGCTCGCCCTGGGCGCGTTCGCCGGGGCGCCGCTCGACAAGGCCATCGCCGGCTTCACCACCGGCCTCGGTGCGACGGTCGCCGGTGTGGGCGTGCTGATCGCGCTCGGCGCCGTCCTCGGCAAGCTGCTCGCCGACTCCGGCGGCGCCGACCAGATCGTCGACACGATCCTCGCCAGGGCGGGCGGCAGGTCGATGCCGTGGGCGATGGTGCTGATCGCCTCCGTGATCGGTCTGCCGCTGTTCTTCGAGGTCGGCGTCGTGCTGCTGATCCCCGTCGTGCTGATGGTGGCCAGGCGCGGCAACTACTCGCTCATGCGCATCGGCATCCCGGCGCTCGCCGGTCTGTCCGTGATGCACGGCCTGGTGCCGCCGCACCCGGGGCCGCTGGTCGCCATCGACGCGGTGCAGGCCGACCTCGGCGTCACGCTGGCACTGGGTGTGCTGGTCGCCGTCCCGACGGTGATCATCGCCGGCCCGCTGTTCTCGCGGTTCGCCGCGCGCTGGGTGGACGTCCCGGCCCCCGAGCGCATGATCCCCCAGCGCCCCTCGGAGGAGCTGGACCGGCGCCCCGGCTTCGGCGCCACGCTGGCGACGATCCTGCTGCCGGTGGCGTTGATGCTGGCCAAGGCGCTGGTCGACATCGTCGTGGACGACCCCGGGCACACCGTGCAGCGCGTCTTCGACGTCGCCGGCTCGCCGCTGATCGCCCTGCTCGCCGCCGTGCTCGTCGGCTTCTTCACACTCGGCCGGCCCGCCGGGTTCTCCAGGGAGCGGATCTCGCAGCTGGTCGAGAAGGGGCTCGCGCCGATCGCGGGCATCCTGCTGATCGTGGGCGCGGGCGGCGGCTTCAAGCAGACGCTGATCGACTGCGGTGTGGGGCAGATGGTCCTGGAGATCTCCGAGGACTGGTCGATCCCGGCACTGCTGCTGGCCTGGCTGATCGCGGTGGCGATACGGCTGGCGACCGGATCGGCGACGGTCGCGACCGTCTCGGCGGCCGGTCTGGTCGCGCCCCTGGCGGCCGACATGTCGACGACCCACACGGCCCTGCTGGTCCTGGCCATCGGCGCCGGTTCGCTCTTCTTCAGCCATGTCAACGACGCCGGCTTCTGGCTGGTCAAGGAGTACTTCGGGCTGAGCGTCGGCCAGACCGTCAAGACCTGGTCGGTCATGGAGACGATCATCTCGGTCGTCGCCGGCGGCGTGGTCCTGCTCCTGTCCCTGATCCTCTAGGAGGACGGCGATGAGTCACCCCGTGTTCGAGCTGGACTTCGGGCCCGGCTGAGACCGCGTCCGTGCCCGTACGGTCGGGGGGCGGCCAAAAAGGAAGGGGGGGGGAAAAGCGCGAAGGGAAAGAGGGAGGGGGGGAGCGAGGAGGGGGGGGGGAAGTGGGGGGGGGGCGGGTTTCAAGAA
>NZ_JBVIAY010000015.1:0-35813 GCF_055573695.1 Streptomyces sp. NPDC030143 | reverse complement strand
TTCCCCCTCTCCCTCATCCCCCCCCCCCCCCCCCCCGAACCCCCCCCCCCCCCCCCCCCCCCTCTCCCCCCCCCCCCCCTCCCCCCCCCCCCCCCCCCCCTGCCCGCCCACGGAGCCGGCGGGCGCGCAGTCGGTTGGCGCGCAGTCGGTGGGCGCGCTGCGCCGACGCCTCTGCCGGCACCATCGGGCGCGGCTGGTGCGCTTCGGGCGCGCAGCCTGCGGGCGCGGTGCGCCGACGCCTCCGCCGGCATCACCGGGTCGGGTGGGGGCCGTCCGCCGCGCGGGTGCGCCGGCGGCTGGGCGTTCGGGTCAGGGGCGCCAGAGGGGGTGTTCCCGGCGCGCCCACTCCTCGCTCACCGATCCCGTGCGCATGCCCCGGCGGGCCTCCGGGTCGGCGAGCGCCATGCCGATGTGGCCGGCCAGGACGACGCCGATCGTCAGGGCCAGCCAGTCGTGGACGAAGGTCGCGCCGGTGCGCCACCGGAGCGGGGTGAGGTGGGTGAACCACATGAGCAGACCCGTGCCGAGCATCACCAGCGTCGCCCCGGCGATCCAGGCCGCGTAGATCTTCTGCCCGGCGTTGAACTTGCCGGCCGGGCGGGACTCCCGTCGCCGGTCCCGGCGCAGCGCGGCACCCAGCCAGCGGCGGTCGTGCGGGCCGAAGCGGTTGAGCCGTCCCAGGTCGGCGCGCAGGGCCCGGGAGGCGAGGCCCGCCAGGACGGGCACGGGCAGGGCGAGACCGGACCACTCGTGGACGCGGACCACCAGTTCGCGGCGGCCGACGAGCTGGGCGAGCCCGGGGACGTAGAGGAAGGCCGCCGTCGCCACGCACACGCCCGTCAGCAGGGCCGTCGTGCGGTGCACCCACCGTTCGGCCCGGGTGAAGCGGCGGATCCGGGTGGCCGGCGCGGGCGGGGCGTCAGCTCGTGGGGTCATCGTCCCGCCCGTTCGACCGTCCCACCCAGGCGTCGACGTCGTAGCCGCGTTCCTCCCAGTAGCCCGGCCGCACCCTCGCGGTGACGGTGATCCCGGAGAGCCACTTGGCCGACTTGTAGAAGTACATGGGCGCCACGTAGAGGCGGACGGGGCCGCCGTGGTCGTGACCGAGGTCCTGGTCCTGCATGCGCAGGGCGACCAGGACGTCCGCGCGGCGGGCCTGGTCGAGGGTGAGGCTTTCGCTGTAGGTGCCGTCGAAGCAGGTGAAGCGGACCGCGCGGGCCCCGGCGCGCACCCCGGCGGCGTCCAGCAGCACGGACAGCCGTACGCCCTCGAAGGGCGTGGCGGGCACGCGCCACCCGGTGACGCACTGGACGTCGCGGACGATGCGGGTCCGGGGCAGCGCCCGCAGGTCGGCGAGGGTGTAGGTGGCGGGGCGGTCGACGAGGCCGTCGACGGTGAGCCGGTAGCTCCGGGCGTCCCGGTGCGGGACGGAGGAGGCCACCGAGTAGTAGCGGAAGCCGCCGCCGTTGGGGAGCAGGCCGGTCAGTCCGGTGGGGTCCTTGTCGGCGGCGCCGGCGAGGAAGGTCTCCAGGCCGCGCTGGAGCGGGGGCGCGGCGGCGACGCCCAGGACGCCGAGGCCGAGGGTGCCGAGGAACACGCGGCGGCCGACGGGCGTACCGCGGTCCTCGGGTGCGGAGGGGTCCCCGGACGTGCCCCGGTCCCCGGACGTACCGCGGTCCCCGGAGGTACCGCGGTCCCCGGAGGTACCGCGGGCCTCGGGTGCGGCGCCGTACTCGGACGGTTCGGAGCCCCGGGACGGTTCGGAGCCCCGGGACGGTTCGGATTTCACCTGTCCATTCGAGCACCTCGGGGCCGGGTGGGGCCAGGGTCCGCGGGGGGCCGTCAGCGGTCCGTCATCTTTTCCCACCGGTCCCCCTGTGGCGGCCCCCGGGCGCGAGCGCGCCGTCGCGGGCGGCGCGGAAGGCGGCGTACGGATCGCGGTCCGGGTAGGACCAGGGGCGCGGGGTGACGTGGTCGCCGATGCGGTGGAAGAGGGCGACGGCCTCGGCGGGCCGGCCCTCGCAGACCTTGGCGTGGGCGAGATAGTTCAGGTCGACCAGCCGGCGGGGGTGACCGTCGTGCTCCCACTCCAGCCACCAGTCGAAGGCGGCCTTCATCACGTCCCGGGCGCGGTGGTCGCGCCAGTGCGCGGCGGTGGCCGGGTCGGCGGGGGCGAGGCCGTGCGCCGCGAGCGCGCGGTAACGCTCGGCGTGCGCGACGATCGGGAGGATGGCGAGCGGGGAGTCGGCGGGGGCCTGCTCGGCGGCCCAGGCGGCGAAGTCGTACACCTCGTGGAGCGGGTCCGGGCCGGCGGCGGCACGGCGTTCGGCGAGGCGGGCGACCATCAGATGGTGGGCGTGGTGGTGGTCGCGGTGGCGGGCCCGAACCTCCTCGAAGATCCGTACGGTGTCGGTGCCGCCGTCGCGCTCCAGCATGAGCAGCCCGAGCCACGGCGTGGGGTCGGCGGGTGCGAGCGCGGCGGCCTGCCGGCAGGCGTCGCGGGCGGGGCCGGGGTCCTCCTTGCCGCGCAGGGCGCGTCTGGCCCGGGCCAGAGCCAGCAGCACGGCGGCGTCGGCGGAGCCGGGCTCGGCGAGCAGCCACTCGTGGGCCCACGCGGCGGCATACGGTTCGAGGGCGAGGACGGTGAGCCGGTGTCCGCGGCGGTCCCAGTCGTCGCCGGTGCGGGCGAGCAGGGAGCGGGCGGTCCGCCAGCGGCCCTGGGCCAGCGCGGTGCGGGCGGCGGCGAGATCCGTGTCGTCGAGAGCCGCGCCCGGGCCGGCGTGCGGGGTGCGGGACGCGCGCACGCGGTCGGAGCCGGCGGAGGTCGGGGACGGGGGCACCGCGGGACTTCCTCATCCTCCTCGGTGACGGACCTGGCGTCGGCCCGCGATCGGCCGATCGCCCACAGCAAATCCCCAGCCGTCCCTCTCGTCAAGGGCCGCAGGAATGTGACAGGTGTCAAGTTCCTTTGCCCGCCACGGACTTGAGCCAGTCACCCCTGACGGAAGGGGCACCGGGAGGGACAAATCGGGCAGGACTGTGGCGTACGCCATGGCGCGGGCCGCGCCGGTACCGGAGCATGGCCGAACGGTCGCCGCCCGCTCCCGGCCCCGAGCCTGTCGCACCGGGTGCCGCGACCCCGCCCAGGGGCGTCACGCACTGGGACACCGCAGTCGGGCACTCCCCCACCCGTGGCCCGACCCGATCATCGAGGTACGCAGCGTGTCGGTAGTGGTTCTGGTCCTCGCCGTGGGTGCGGCCTGCTGCCTGGGCTTCGGATTCGTCCTCCAGCAGAACGCGGCGCAGAAGGCGCCCCTCGGCGACTTCCTGTCGTTCCGGCTGCTGCTCGACCTGGTGCGGGTGCCGCGCTGGCTGGGCGGCATCGGGCTGATGGTGGTCGGCATGGCGCTCGGCGCGGCCGCGCTGGGCAGTGGCGAGATCTCCCTCGTGGAGCCGCTGCTCGCGACGAACCTCCTCTTCGCCCTCGCCCTCTCCCGCCATCAGACGAAGCAGCCGCTCGGCCGTCAGGGCTGGGCGGGTCTGCTGCTGCTCGCGGGCGGGGTCTCGACGTTCATCGTCGCGGGTCAGCCGCGCGGGGGCAGCGCGGACCCCGATCCGCTGCGGCACTGGCTGATCATCGGCGTGATGGTCGGGCTGGCCCTGCTGCTCACCGGGTACGCCAGGCGCTCCCGCCCCTCCTCGAGCGCGGTCCTGCTGGCGCTCGCCGCCGGCCTGCTGTACGGCGTCCAGGACGCCCTGACCCGGGTCAGCGGGGAGCGCTTCACCGAGGGCGGCCTCGTCGGGATGCTGACCGGCTGGCAGCCGTACGCCGTGCTGGTGCTCGGGGTGAGCGGTCTGCTGCTGGTGCAGAGCGCCTTCGAGACGGCGCCGCTGCGCATGTCGCTGCCCGCGTTGACGGCGGCCCAGCCGCTCGCCGGGATCATCTGCGGGGTCGGGTTCCTCGGGGACCGGCTGCGCACCGACGCGGGAGCGCTGACCTGGCAGACGGCGGGGCTCGCGGCGGTCGTCGGGGGCATCGTGCTGCTCGGGCTGCACCCGGCGATGCCCCAGGGCGGGGCGCGCCCGGCGCGGGCGTGCGACCTGCAACCGCAGTGACGGCCCTCGCCCGGCCGCTGATTGGATGGGCGTATGAGCGCTGCTGACGAGATCCTCGACGTCGTCGACGAGAACGACCAGGTCATCGGAGAGCTGCCGCGCGGGCGGGTGTACGCGGAGGGCTTGCGCCACCGCTGCGTCTTCGTCCAGGCGCGCGACGCCGAGGGCCGGCTGTTCGTCCACCGCCGCACCGCGACCAAGCTGGTCTTCCCCTCCCTCTACGACATGTTCGTCGGCGGGGTGGTCGGCGCGGGCGAGAGCTACGACGACGCCGCGCTGCGCGAGGCGGAGGAGGAGCTCGGGGTCAGCGGCCTGCCCCGCCCCGAGTTCCTCTTCAAGTTCCTCTACGACGACGGCGCCGGCCGGAGCTGGTGGTCGGCCGTGTACGAGGTGCGCTGCGTGCTGCCCGTCCGCCCCCAGGTGGAGGAGGTCGCCTGGCACGCCTTCCTCGCCGAGGAGGAGGTCGAGCGCCGTCTGTCCGCGTGGGAGTGGGTACCGGACGGCCTGGCGGCGTACGAACGGCTCCGGACCCACCGGGCGGGACTCGGCGGGCTCTGACGCTCCGGCGGGAGCCGCCGGGTCCGGTGCTCAGGGCCGTTCAGGGCCGGCGGGCACGGCCCCGACCCCGCGCGCCGGCGGGAGCCGCGTGGTGCGGCGATCCGGCGGGAGCCACCCGGCTTCCGTGCCGCGGCGGGAGCCGTCCCGCTCGGTTCGGTTGCTCCATCGGTAGCCGACCCGCTCCGGTTCCGTTGCTCCAGCGGGAGGCGTCCCACCCGGTTGCGTGATCCGGTGGGCGCCGCCCGGTGCGCCGCCCCGAGGGCGGGCCGTCACCGTCCGCCGCAGGGCGGATCGTAGGGCAGGTCCGGTGAGACGTGCTCCTTCCAGACGTCGGCGGACATGGCCTGCCGCGTCGCGGCGCAGATCACCCCACGCGCCCGGTCGGGGTCGGTCTGCCAGAGGCGCACCGTGCCGTCGGCTCCGCCGGTGACCAGCAGGCCGTCACGCGGGCCGAACGACAGTGACCCGACCACGCCGCGGTGGCCGCCCACCGGAAGACCGTGAGCGGCGCTGCGGGCCGGGTCGGAGACGTCCCACAGGCGGATCTCCCCCAGGGCCCCGCCGGCGGCGAGCAGCCTGCCGTCGGGTGAGAAGCCGACGCTGAACACGGTTCCGTCGGTGACCATCGGCTCCCCGACGGCGGTCGGGGAGCGTGGCCGGGAGACGTCCCACAGGGAAATCCGGCTCTGGCCGCTCCCCGTCGCGACCAGCCGGCCGTCCGGACCGACGGCGACGGTCATGACCACCTGACCGATGGACTCCTCACCGAGCAGGGCCGGTGCGGTGCCCGCGCCCGCCCGCCAGACGCGCAGAGCGCCGAAGATGTCCGCCGTGTAGAGGAGTCCGCCGCGTGGTGCGGCCGCCATGCCGCGGATCGACAGCCGCTGACCCGGCAGCTCGCCGCCGAGCGCGACGGCGTGCTCCGGCGAGGACAGGTCCCAGGCGCGCAGGCCGCCGGCCCAGGTCTCCCGCAGGTCGAACGCGGCGGCGACCAGCGTTCGCCCGCTGTCGTCGAAGGCGAGCCGCCCCACGGGCTTGCGCTGTCCCGCCAGTGCCGTGCCGACCTCCGTGGGGTGGGCGGGCGCCGACACCTCCCACAGGCGTACGGCTCCCCCCGCCTCGCCGGTCGCCAGCAGATGCCCGCCGGGCCGGAAGGCGAGGGCGTTCACGGCCGTGCGGAAGGGCGGCAGTGCTCCGCGGCGCGTCAGCCGGGCCGGGTCGGAGACGTCCCAGAGCGTGACCCGGCCGCCGGAACCCGCCGCGAGCAGACGGCCGTCGTCGCTGAGGGCCAGGGCCGACGTCTCCTGCCCGCCCTCCAGCACGGCCAGCGTCGCGGGCAGCCGCCACAGCAGCACCCTTCCCTCGCCGCCGCCGCTGACGAGGGTCCGGCTCGTGGTGTCGAAGGAGAGGCCGGCGACGGTGCCGGTGTGTCCGCGGAGTGTGGCGACGATCGACCGGGCCTGGCCGGGCACCTCGGCGTTCCACAGGTCGACGGCCCCGGTGGCGTCCCCGGTGGCGAGCAGGCGGCCGTCCGGACTGAACGCGACCGCTGAGGCCGCGGAGGCCAGGAACAGGGTGTTGACCAGGCGCGGCCGGTCGGGACGTGAGACGTCCCAGAGCAGCACCCTCCGGTCACCGCCCGCGCTGGCCATCACCGGCCCGCGTGGGCTGAACGCGAGCATGTTGACGACTCCGGTGTGCCCCTTCAGGTCCGCACCGAGCGCCGTCGGACGCGCCGGGTCCGAGACGTTCCACAGCCGCAGGAGCACCGAGCGGCCGCTACCGGGAGCGGTGCCGCCGCTGACCGCGAGCGTCGCGCCGTCCGCGCTGAAGGCGAGGGAGCCGAGCCCCTGTCCCCGCACGCTCAGCACCGTGCTCAGCCGCCGGGGCCGCCGCGGGTCGGCGACGCTCCAGAGCTGCACGGTGCCCCCCTGCGCGGTGCCCCGCACGGAGGTCAGCAGCGCGAGGGTCCGGCCGTCGGGGCTGAACGCCAGTCTCATCACCCCGCCGTCCCGCGCCGCCGGCACGGCCGGGGACAGCGCGACCGGGTTCCGGGGGTCGGACGTGTCCATGATCTTGAATTTGCCGTTGGCGCCGCCCACCGCCATCAGCTGCCCGCGCGCGCTGTACGCGAACGGAAGGGCGTCGGTGCCCGTCCTGGTGCGGGAGGCCGGGAGCAGCGGCCGGGGGCGGGTGGGGTCCCCCACGTCCCAGAACTCCAGTGCGCCCTCCGCACTGGTCGTCAGCCTGTTCCCAGGGCCGACGACCGCCGAGTAGAGGTTCTTGAACCGCGTCGGCAGGGGCGTCGCGTGGACCGCGCCCGCGTCCTCCATCAGCCGGGTGCGCAGTGCCGCCGTCGGCCGCATCCCGTACGCCACCAGATCGAGCTGTGCGGCGAGCGCGCCGTCCCGTCCCCGTTGCCGGTCGGCCTCCGCCGCGACCCGCTGGAAGATCGCGTCGTCGCGCTGTTCCACGGCCTTGCGGCTCTGGTCGAACCCGAAGACCGCGAGACCCGAGGCGAGGACGGCCAGCGCGGTGATGGCGGCCACCGCACCGCGCCTGATCAGCCGGGCGCGGCGCTGGTGCCGCTGGGACGCGTCGAGGAACCCGGCGACCAGCGGCGTGAGATCGCCGTGGCTGCGGTCGGCCGCCCAGGTGCGGGCCAGTTCCAGCCGCGCGCCCCGGTACAGCACGGTCGTGTCCTTGCGCCCGCCCCGGTCCCAGGCGACGGCCGCCTCCTCCACCTCCTGCCGTACGGGTACGCCGTTGCGGCCCGCCTCCTCCCCCGTCCAGGTGCGCAGCCGCGGCCAGGCCCGGAGGAGCGCTTCGTGCGTGATCTCGACCGTGCCCTCCGCACGCTCGACCCCCTGGGTGAGCAGTCGGGCGCGGGTGAACCGCTCGACGAGGTCGGGAACGGCCTGTGCGTCGGAGGCGGTCAGCAGCAGGTCACCGCGTGTCCGGCGGCGACGGGTCACCTCGCCGTTCTCCCCCATCCTGACGAGCCCCAGGAACATCCGCCGGGCCGTTTCCCTGGCCGTCGGGGACAGCCGTCTGTACTCCTCCTCGGCGGTGGCCGCGACCGCGCCGTCGATGCCTCCGGTGTCCCGGTAGCTGCTCACGGTCAGGGTGTCGCTCCGGCGCGCCAGCCAGGTGGCCCGCAGGGAGTGGGCGAGGAGCGGCAGCCGGCCGGCTTCGTACGCGCCGTCGCTCCCGTCCGCCCCGACCTGTCGTGCGGAGCCCCGCAGGTCGCGCAGGACGATGTCCACCAGCCCGGGTGCGAGGGCCACTCGGGCCCGTTCGGCGGGCCTTGTCACCGCACTGCGCACCTCGTCGTCCGACATGGGGCCGACGATGACCTGGCGGTCCACCAGGGCGTCGCGCAAGTAGGGAAAGGCGACGCAGCGGCCGTAGACGTCGGCGCGGATGCCCAGGACGGCCACGGCGACGGGACGCTCACCGCCGGTGAGCGCGGCGAGCACGTCCACGTAGCGGCGGCGGGCGGACTCGTCCCGGCAGAGGGTGAACAGTTCCTCCAACTGGTCGACGACGAGCACGACCCTCGCGTCGGCGGGGAGTGCGAGGCGGTTGCGCAGCAGCGGGCCGAGCCGGTCGGGGCCGGCCTCCACCGCCTCGGCGACCTCCCGCTCCCCTGCCCCCGTGAGCCGGCTGAGGCCCGCGGCGAGCGTCGCGAGCGGATCGGCCGTGGGGGTCAGCAGCAGTTGTGGCCAGCGCTGTGAACCCGGTATCTGCCCCCTGGCCAACTCCGGCAGGAGGCCGGCGCGCAGCAGGGAGGACTTGCCGGCGCCGGAGGGTGCGACGACGGCCAGCGGACTGCGGTCGCGCACACTGAGCTCGAGCCTCGCCATCAGCCTGCTGACCAGGGCTTCCCTGCCGAAGAACCACGCGGCCTCGTCCCTGCCGAAGGGGCGCAGCCCGGGGTAGGGACACTCCTGCGCCGCCGCCGGGGCGTGCGTCCTGTCGGACTCCTGACCGGCGGAGTGATAGTGCTCGTGCCGGTGCAGATCGACCCCGCCGGAGAACACGATCATGTTCGCGGCCGACTGGTACACGGTGCCGTGCTCGTGCGCCCAGGCCCGCAGATCGACCCGCTCGGCGCTCGTCCCGGAGTCCCGGCCGTCGGCGGCGCGGTCCCGGTCGGATGTCACGAGAGCTTGATGTTGGTCATGTCACGGCCGGCCATGTAGACCTGTGCGCTGCCGCTGGCCTCGGCCCGCAACTGCGTGGAGGCGGCCGCCGTCTCCTCCGTCGCCTCGCCCGCGCCCCGCCGCCCGCCGAGCTCGTCGACCAGGGCGGTGAGCGCCGTGGCGGCGGCCGGGTCGTCGTCCAGCAGCCGGCGGAACCGCTCCTCCCAGGCCGCGACAAGAGCGGCCTCGGCGCCCGCCCCGCCCTCTTCGGGGTCGGCGGCGAGCAGCAGCGCCCGGGTGCCTTCCAGTTCCCGTCCCGCGTCGTCGACGCCGGCGGGGCGATGCCGGGTCCACAGTCCGCTTACCCGTGTCCTGACGCGTTCCCAGGCGTCGGTGGTGAGTGCCGCCACCAGGGTGGAGGCAGCCGTCGCCGCCAGTGCCGCCGTCTGTTCGTCCATGCGAGGCCCCCGCTCCGTCATGTGCGCCCGGCGCACCACGTGTGCACCACGTCGCGATGACAGTCTGGTCGCGCGGGGCGAGCGTGACCAGAGTGCGACCGTGAGCGTCCGGCGAAGGGCCGGGGGCACCGACGGCGCCCCCGCCGGGCCGCCGGTAGGGTCCTGGGGGTGATCGACTTCGTACGCAACGTCCGGTTGTGGTTCGTGCCCGAGGCGGTGCGGGAGGAGGGACGCACGCCCGACTACCGGTTCTCGCTGGCCAACGAGCGGACGTTCCTGGCCTGGCTGCGGACGGCGCTCGCGCTGATCGGCGGCGGGTTCGCGGTGGACCAGTTCCTGCCCGACCTGCGGTGGGGCTGGCGGGTCGGGCTGGCGCTCGCGCTGCTGGCGGCGGGCGTCCTGTGCTCGCTGCGCGCGGTGAACCACTGGGTGCGGTGCGAGCGGGCGATGCGCCGGGGCGAGGATTTGCCCACGTCCCGGTTCCCGGCGCTGCTGGGCCTCGTCATCGCGGTGGTGGCCCTCGCGATGGTCGTCGTGGTGCTGCTGGGGTGGGAAGGGTGAACGACGTGCGTGACCCCGGCCTGCAACCGGAGCGCACCCGCCTCGCCTGGCGCCGTACGACACTCTCCGGCACCGTGGCCGCCGTCCTGGCCGGCCGGGCCGTGCTGCGCGCGGGCGCCTCGCCCGCGGCCGTCGCCGTGTGCGCGGTGTGCTGCGTCCTGTGGCTGGCCTTCCTCGGTCTGGCCCACCACCGCATCCGTGCCCTCGCCTCGGCGCCCGCTCCGCCTCCGCTGGCACCCCGGCAGGCCGCGGCGGCGGTCCTCTGCACGGTGGCCCTGGCCGTGTGCGCGGCGGCGCTGGTCGCCTGAGGGGCCGACCGACCGCTGTCGCACGCGCCCGCTTGCGGGCGGCTCGGTGAGCGGCCCGCCCACGGCTCGACCGACGGCTCCGGCGGCGGCACACCCGACGGCCCGGCCGGCGCCACCGGCGGCCGCACACCCGACCGCCCTCCGTGACGGACGGGCCGCGGCTGGGCCACGACACCGGAGCGTCCCGGCCGGGGCGCACCGGGGGGACGGCGTCGAGGCTCCCCTCGAGGTCTCCCACACGGCACTCCCGGTCGACGGGTTCGACGGGCGCCGCGCTCACCTCGACCAGCACGGAACCGGGCCCGACCGTCGGTCGGGCAGGTCCCCGTACCCCAGAGCCTCGGGGCCGCAGTACCGGCCGTGGCGGACGCCCTTCATGCCACCGACCCCCCGGGGTACTCGAACGCCACGCAAGCCGGACGCCCCGACACGCGCCGCCCGCGTGGCAGCCCGTCGGGATCGTTCCCCGTACCACCGAAGGTGAGCACCATGACCACGCTGCACCAGGAGCACGCGGCCCACTCCCACACGCACGGCAAGCAGTGCGGGCACACCGAGGTCCCGCACGACGATCACCTGGACTACGCCCACGACGGCCATCTGCACCGCGAGCACGGCGGGCACTGGGACGAGTGCGAGCCCACCGGCCACGTGGCCCACGACGGGCACGAGCACCGGCACGGCGAGGACTGCGGGCACGCGCGCGTGCAGCACGGCGACCACGTCGACTACCTGCACGACGGTCACCGGCACGCCGAGCACGACGGCCACTGGGACGACCACTGACCGTCCGGAAACGATTCCTTCACGGCTTCCCGGGTTCTTCCCGGGGAGCCGTCCGCCTATCGTGGCCCCGATCACGTTGGACGTCCCCACTGGACGAACATACCGACCGGTCGGCATCATGGGGGCGGAGTCCCGTTCACCCGTCCGTAGGAGCGATGCATGAGCCCCGACCACCCGCCCGGACTCGACCTCGACCGGCTGCGCACCCTGCTCGACCGCGAGCGTCCCGGTCTGGTCCAGGGTCCGCTCACCGGCCGGCTGATCGAGGGCGGACGCTCGAACCTGACGTACGCGGTCGCTGACGGCGCGTCGAAGTGGGTCGTGCGCAGGCCTCCCCTCGGGCACGTCCTGGCCACCGCGCACGACATGCGCCGTGAGCACCGGGTGATCAGCGCGCTGCACCCGACGGACGTACCGGTCCCGCGTCCGGTGCTGCTCTGCGAGGACGAGGAGGTGCTCGGGGCGCCGTTCTACGTCATGGAGTTCGTCACGGGCACGCCGTACCGCACGGCCGAGGAGCTCGCCCCGCTCGGCCCGGAGCGCACCCGTGACGCGGTGCTCTCGCTCGTGGACACCCTGGTGGAGCTGCACGCAGTGGACCCGGCCGAGGTAGGGCTCGCGGACTTCGGCCGTCCGGAGGGCTTCCTGGACCGGCAGCTGCGCCGCTGGGGCAAGCAGCTGGACGCCTCCCGCAGCCGCGACCTGGCCGGCATCGACGAGCTGCACGCGGCGCTCGGCCGCGGTCTGCCCTCCTCGCCCGCGCCGACGATCGTGCACGGCGACTACCGGCTGGACAACGTCCTGATCGGCGAGCGGGACCGGATCAGGGCCATCCTCGACTGGGAGATGTCCACGCTCGGCGACCCGCTGACCGACCTCGGCCTGCTGGTGATGTACAGCGTGCCGCTGGAGGTCCCGGACTCCCCCGTCTCCACGACCGCCACGGCCCCCGGACACCCGGCGCCGGCCGAGCTGGTCGAGCGGTACGCCGCGCGCTCGGGGCGTGACGTCTCGGCCGTCTCCTGGTACACGGCGTTCGCCTGGTTCAAGCTCGCCGTGATCCTCGAGGGCATCCACTACCGCTACACCCTCGGCCAGACGGTGGGGCGCGGCTTCGACCGCATCGGCGAGCTCGTCCCCGTCTTCGTCGAGCACGGACTGACCACTCTTCAGGAAGGCTGAGCCATGGACTTCGCGTTCGACGCGCGCACCGAGGAACTGCGCGGCAGACTGCTCGCCTTCATGGACGAGTGCGTCTACCCGGCGGAGGCGGTCGCCGAGGAGCAGCGGGCCGCGCTCGCCTCGCCCTGGGACACCCCGGCCGTGGTGGAGGAACTGAAGGCCGAGGCCCGCCGCCGGGGGCTGTGGAACCTCTTCCTGCCCGACGAGGAGTACGGCGCCGGGCTGACCAACCTCCAGTACGCACCGCTGGCGGAGATCACCGGCCGCTCCCCGCAGCTGGCGCCGACCGCGCTGAACTGCGCGGCTCCGGACACCGGCAACATGGAGGTGCTCGCCCAGTTCGGTGACGAGCGGCAGCGCAAGCAGTGGCTGGAGCCGCTGCTGGCCGGGGAGATCCGCTCGGCGTTCGCGATGACCGAGCCGGAGGTGGCCTCCTCCGACGCCACCAACATCACCACGCACATCCAGCGCGACGGCGACGAGTACGTCGTCACCGGCCGCAAGTGGTACATCTCCGGGGCGATGAACCCGGACTGCGCGATCTTCATCGTGATGGGCAAGACCGATCCCGACGGGACGGACATCCGCCGCCAGCAGTCCATGGTGCTGGTGCCGCGCGACACCCCGGGCGTGACCGTGCGGCGGGCGATGAAGGTCTTCGGCTACGAGGACCACTCCCACGGCGGCCACGCCGAGGTGGTCTTCGACCACGCGCGCGTGCCGGTGACGAACCTGGTCGGCGAGGAGGGCGGCGGCTTCGCCATCGCGCAGGCCCGGCTGGGCCCCGGCCGCATCCACCACTGCATGCGGCTGATCGGCATGGCGGAGCGGGCGATCGAGCTGATGTGCCGCCGGGCCGTCTCCCGCGACGCCTTCGGCAAGGCGCTGGCGCAGCAGGGCGTGGTCCACAACTGGATCGCGGACGCGCGGGTGACGGTCGAGCAGCTGCGGCTGCTGGTGCTGAAGACGGCCTGGATGATGGACACCGTCGGCAACCGGGGCGCCCACACGGAGATCCAGGCCATCAAGATCGCCACGCCGCGGGCGGTCGTCGACATCATCGACCGGGCGATCCAGCTGCACGGCGCGGGTGGTGTCAGCCAGGACTTCCCGCTGGCCGAGCTGTACGCCGGGGCGCGCACGCTGATGATCGCCGACGGCCCGGACGAGGTGCACCAGCGGTCGCTGGCGCGGCGGGAGCTGAAGAAGTACCTGTGAGACGTGCGTGAGGGCGGTCACCGGGTGGCGACCGCCCCTCACGTCCTGCGTCAGGGTCGCAGCGCGCGCAGCAGCAGGTCGGCGAGGTGGTCGGCGACCTGCTGGGGGCTCATGGGGCCGTCGGGCCGGTACCAGGTCGACAGGTGGTGGACCGAGCCGAAGTGGTAGTCGACGACCAGGTCCGCCGGGGTCGCCGTGGAGAACACGCCGGACTCCTGGCCCTCCTCGACGAGGGCGCGGAAGCGTTCGTGGTAGCGGCGGCGTTCGGCGCGGACCTGCTTGTTCTTCTCGGGGCTCAGGTGGTGCATCGAGCGGAAGAAGATCATCGCGTCGTCGAGGTTCTCGATGGTCGTGACGACGACGTCCGCGGCGGCGGCCCGCAGCCGCTTGTCGATCGGCTCGTCGGCGTTCGCGAAGGCGTCGAGCCGTTCCTGCTGGACGCGCAGCACGCGCGCGTACACCTCGTGCAGCAGGTCGTCCTTGGAACCGAAGTAGTGGTACAGCGCCCCCTTGGTGACGCCGGCCGCCTCGACGATCTCCTGCACCGAGGTGCGGTCGTAGCCCTGCTCGGCGAAGAGCCGGGTGGCGGCGGCCAGCAGCCGCTGCGGTACGGGCGTCCCGTCGCCGTCCGAGGTTCTGGGCACTGCCGCCACCTGCCTTTCCGTCCGTTCTACTGGCTGTCGTGCGTGCGGGAACGCAGTTCCCGACGCAGGATCTTCCCACTTGCCGTCTTGGGCAGGTCGGGCAGGATCTCCACCTGCCGCGGATATTTGTAGGCGGCCAGTCTCTCCTTGCAGTACACCGCGAGTTCACCGGGGTCCGTCTCGGCGCCCGGACGCAGGCTGATGTACGCCTTGACGGTCTCCCCGCGGTAGCCGTCGGGCACCCCCACGACGGCCGCCTCGCGCACCGCCGGGTGGGTGTACAGCACGTCCTCGACCTCGCGCGGCCAGACCTTGAAGCCGGACGCGTTGATCATGTCCTTCTTGCGGTCGACGACGTACAGCCAGCCCTGTTCGTCCATGAAGCCGATGTCGCCGGTGCGCAGTTCGCCGTCGGGGAAGGTCTCGGCCGTGGCGTCGGGGCGGCGCCAGTAGCCGGGGACGACCTGCGGTCCCCGGACCACGATCTCGCCCTGCTCGCCGAAGGGCACCTCCGCGCCCCGGTCGTCGACGATCCGCACCACCGTCTCGGGACCGGGCACGCCGACCGCGAGCGTCCCGCTGACCGGGTCGACCGGCGCCTCGCGGTGGGGCGGTACGGAGGCGCAGGGCGCGGTGCACTCGGTGAGGCCGTAGCCGTTGCGGATGTACGGCCCGAAGCCCGCACGGAACTTCTCCACCAGGGCGGGCGGCAGCGGGGCACCGCCGGAGGAGATGTTCACGAAGGAGGAGAAGTGGTCGCGGCTGACGGACGGGTGGGCGGCGAGCGCCATGAAGGCCGTGGCCGGTCCGACCGTGTAGTGCGGGCGGTGCTCGGCGAAGGCGTCCAGGACGACGCCCGCCTCGAAGCGGTACGTCAGCACGAGGGTGCCCGCGCTGTTCAGGCAGGCGCCGAGCTGGCAGACCATGCCGGTGATGTGGAACAGCGGCGCGAGGGCGTGGTAGAGGGGCGCCTCGGGCAGGTGCAGGCCGGTGCGCTGCCGCTCGGCGTTGTACATGATGTTGGCGTGCGTGTTGGTGGCGCCCTTGGGGGTGCCGCTGGTGCCCGAGGTGTAGCTGATCAGTGCGATGTCGGCCGGGCCCGGGTCGCGGTCGCCGGGCGCCGGGCGACCGGCCCGGGCGACGGCGGTGAGGTCGTCGGCGTCGGGTGCCTGCGGCAGCCGTTCGAAGGTGAGCACGCGGGCGTCCCCGCGGGTCTGGAAGTCCAGCTCGCACCCGGTGAGCACGATCCGCACCGGCGAGCCCGCCGCCGTCTGCCTCAGGTACGACTCCCAGGCCCGGTCGGAGCAGATCAGTGCGGCGACCTCGGCGTCCCGCAGGACGTGGCCGACCTCCGCCGACTTGTACATCGGGTTGACGGGGACGACGGTGGCGCCGGCCTTCCAGGCGCCGAGGACGGCGAGGACGAAGTGCGGGGAGTTCTGGAGCAGGACGGCGACCCGGTCGCCGCGCCGCAGGCCGCGGGCGGCGAGGTGCCCGGCGACGGAGTCGCTCAGCTCGTCGGCCTCGCGGTAGGTCAGCCCGCCGTCGAAGTAGGCGAGGAAGGTGCGCTCGGGGGCCTCGGCGGCGGCCCGGCGCAGGGCGTGCACCAGGGAGTCGGCCGGTGCGACCGGGGCGCGCTGGGCGTCGTCGAGGAGGGCCAGCCAGGGCCGGGCCGCATAGCGGGAGTCGGTCACCGCCCGGCCTCCCACTTCCGCTGGAGGTGGTTCATGTTCGTCAGCCAGCGGTCGGGATCGGCGGCCCGGGCCTGGTAGTACTCGGCGACCTCGGGGTGCGGCAGGATCAGGAAGCGGTCCTCCGCGATGCCCTTGAACAGGGCGTCGGCCACGTCCTGCGGCTCGACCGCGGTGGGCCGCAGCACCAGGTCGCCCGCGCTGCCGGCGGCGTCCAGCATGTCGGTGCGCACGCCCTGGGGACAGATCGCGTGGACCTTGACGCCGCGGTGGCGGTAGGTCAGGGACAGCCACTCGGCGAAGGCGTACGCCCCGTGCTTGGTGACGCTGTAGGGCGCGGCGCCGATCATGGTGAGCAGTCCGGCGGCGGAGACGGTGGAGACGAACCGGCCGCCGCCGCGCTCCAGCCAGTCCGGGAGCAGCGCATGGGCCGCGCGGACGTGGGCCATGACGTTGACGTCCCAGGCGAGGGCCCAGACGGCCTCGTCGGCGGCCTCGGAGCCGCCCGAGGCGACCCCGGCGTTCGCGCAGTAGACGTCGACCGTGCCGCCGAGCGCGTCGCGGGCGGGTCCGACGATCGCGGCGGCGTCGCCCGGTACCGCGATGCCGCCGATCTCGGCGGCGACCGCCTCGGCCCGCCCGGCGTCCAGGTCGTTGACGACGACCCGGGCCCCCTCGGCGGCGAAACGGCGGGCGAGGGCGGCGCCTATGCCGCCTCCGGCCCCGGTGACGACGACTCCAGCACCCGCAACGGCGTCCACCATCGGTCTCCTTCGACACGACGAGCATCGGTTCCGGCGGACAGACTAACCGGTCGGTATGTGACTGGGAAGGGGCGGCCGGAGCACTTCCGGGCGCGGCGGGGCGACGCCGGCGGGCGCGGGGGGGCGCGCACGGGGGGCCGTCGGCGGGCGCGGCGGGGCGCCGGCCGTACGGAAGGGCCGTGACGTCTGGCCAACTCCTCCGGTTCGCAGGACGATGCGCCCACCTGCACGACTGCGGGGACAGGGGGTCTGTCATGGCGGAGCCGGCGATGAGTGTGACGCCCTACTGGGAGGTGACCTTCGACGCCGACGGGGACGTCGACGGCGCACAGCGGGACCGGCTGGCGGCCGGGGTGTCCCGGCACGGCGTCCGCGACCTGATCGTCTTCGCGCACGGCTGGAACAACGACCGCTCCGGCGCGACCCGGCTCTACAGCCACTTCTTCGCGCCGTTCCCACGACTCGCCCCCGCGGCGAGGATCGGGTACGTGGGCGTGGTGTGGCCGTCGATGCGGTTCTCCGACGAGCCGATCCCGGACCTGCCCCGTCCCGTGGCCGCCGGAAGCGCCCGCCACCCCGCCCTCGACGAGGACACCCGGCACGCGTTGCTGGAGACGTTCCCCGGCCGCGCCACCCTCGTCGAGCAGATCGCGCGGCTGCTGGAGCAGTCCTCGCGCGAGGAGGCCGCACTGGAGGAGTTCGGCCGGCTGGTACGGCTGCTCGTGGAGGTGGTGGCGCCCGGCCCGCAGGCGCCGTTCGCGGCGGACACGCTGGCGGAGGGCGTGCCGCAGGACGAGCCGGAGATGCTCACCGGGTCCACCACCGCGGCCTGCGCGCGGTTCGCGCGGGCGTCGGCCCGCCTCGCGCCGCCCGCCCCCATCACGTCGGCGCCACCCGCCACCGCCGGTTCGGTGCCGCCCGCCACCGCCGGTTCGGCGCTGCCCGACCCGTGGGACGGCGCGCACGAGTTGCTGCGGCAGGCGACGTACTACGCGATGAAGCGGCGCGCCGGGACGGTCGGGGAACGCGGGCTCGGTCCGCTCGTCGGGCGGCTCGCGCGGGGGGCGCCCGGGGCGCGGGTGCACCTGGTGGGGCACAGCTTCGGCGCCCGGCTGGTGTCGTTCGCGCTGCGCGGGCTGCCGGAGGGGGTGCGCTCGGTGAAGTCGGTGACGCTGCTCCAGGGGGCCTTCTCGCACTACGCGTTCGCCGCCCGGCTGCCGCACGACGCGCGCGCGGGAGGCGTACTGCACGGACAGCACCGGCGGATCGACGGCCCCCTGGTGTGCTGTTTCTCCCGGCACGACACGGCACTGGGCACGGTCTACCCGCTGGCCTCGCGGATGGCCGGCGACGACCGCGGGGCGGTCGGGGAGTTCGGCGTCGGGCGGCTGCTGGGCGCGCGATGGGGCGCGCTGGGATACGACGGGGTGCGCGCGGTGCCGGGCACGCACGCGTACACGCTCGCCGAGGCGCTGACCCGGCCCCTGCCGGCCTCGGGGTGCGTCAACGTCGACGCGGCGGCCGTCGTCCGGCGGGGCGGGCCGCCGTCCGGGGCGCACAGCGACATCCTGCACCCCGAACTGGCCCGGCTGGTCCTCGAGGCGGGCCGCGTCCGCTAGGGGGTGTTTCGAAAGTCCTGTGCGGTGCGGGACTTTCGAAACACCCCCTAGAAGGCGGACTTCCAGGACCTGTCCTCTGCGGACAGGCCCCGGGGCGCGGCCCGCGCCGGTGGGCGGCTCAGCGGTGGGAGGTGAACTCCACGACCTGCTGGTAGGTCGGCCGGTTCTGCCAGCTGATGTTGCCGTGCTTGATGCCGCCGAGGGTGCGCTGCACGATCGAGTCCGCGCACCACTGGTTGCCCGCGGCGCACACGGCGTCGCCCGGGTAGACCTGCGCCGCGGTCTTTCCGGCCGCCTCCTTCAGACTGGTGATCAGGACGTCCCGGCATCCGGCGAGGCTGCCACCGCCGCAGTACTTCTGCGCCAGCGGTCCCTGCACCGGCTCACCGAGCACCGCCCGGATGTCCTTGTCGACATAGCTCCACCAGCCGTACTGGAAGGAGCTTCCCGCGTGGGCGCCGGTCGGGCCGTGGGCGGCCGACGGGGCTTCGTCGACGGGCAGGTTGGCGGTCATGGCCGTGTACAGCTTCGTGCCGAGGCCCGGTTCGAACTCGGCCCTCACCAGCAGCGGCCACCAGGCGTCCAGGATGCGGATCGCGTCGGCGTGGGCGTACGTCTTCGAACCGGCCGTGGTCTCCGTGCGCTTGCCGCCGGCCGTCAGCCAGGCCTGGAGCTTGGAGACGGCCGCGGCGGCCGCGGGGTCGGTGACCGCCGCGCTGTTGACGACCTTCAGCAGGTCGGGCAGGACGTGCTCGGCGCGCAGGTCGGCGAGCCCCGCGTCGGCCATCGCCTTCACCAGCGAGGCACGGGTGACGCCGCCGGCCTCGACCAGCTTCTTCACCCGGTCCTCCAGCAGGTTGCCGCGGTGCACCGACCCGTTGCCCCAGGGCGCGGTCGCGTAGTCCTTGGCCTGCTTGTTGTTCCAGGAGATGTAGTAGTCCTGGTCCACGGAGTTCGGGTGCGCCGACGGCGGGGTGTACTGGGCGGTGTTGGTCGCCGGGTTCCAGCCCGACCACTCGTACGCGGGCTGCGCCCACACGGGGAACTCGGCGTCGACGCCGTTCGCCCGCACCGGGTTGTCGCCGCTGTTGTAGTACGCGGTGTGCTCGGAGTCGGCGTAGAACCAGTTGAAGGTGTAGTTGATGTGCTGCACCGCGCTCTGGAAGCTCTGCGGGCCGGTGACGTGGCCGGGGTCGTTCAGCATCTGGAAGCCGATGATGGAGTCGGCCTCGTGCATGAACGACGAGCGCAGGGTGGTGTAGGCGACCTTCTTGCCACCGACGGTCGCGCGGTACTCGACGGGACCGTACTTCGTGCGCCAGACCCGCATGGTGTACGAGCCGGCCGCGGTGCCGTCGGCCGTCGTGGGCTTCCAGGAGTTCTTCTGCTCGATCTTCTCCATCGGTGTGCAGGTGCCGCGGTAGAGGTAGTGGTGGTCGTCCTGGCACAGTTCGACGGCGTAGGTGTCGATGATGTCCTGGCCGGAGGTGGTCGCGCTCCACGCGTAGTCCTGGCCGCGGCCGAGTTCGACGTACATGCTCAGTCCGGCGAAGGAGGCGCCGCGGGCGCTGATGCCGGGGCCCTGGAGTTCCTGGAGCAGCAGGAGCTGGGGGGCGAAGTAGCCGGTCTGCGGGCCGAAGACGGCGACCGGGTGGCCGCCGGCGGTGTGGTCGCCGCTCACCACGAGGGCGTTGGACATGCCGCGCCGCGCGGAACTGACGGCGGTCGCGGCGGCCGTGGTGGAGGCGGTGGCCGCGGTGGCGCCGGCCGCGCTGCCGGTGCGGTCGTGGACGAGTTGTTCCCGCACCACCGAGCCGGGGTCGGGAAGCGCGAGGCCCTGCGGGTCGTCCGGCCGCACGGCGTAGGGGAAGCTCTTGCCGTCGTGGAGGGTCATGACGGCCTCGGGGTCGTTGCGCTGGCGGAAGGACTCCCAGACCTTCGTGCCCTGTTCGACGCCGTACTTCTCCTGCGCGGCGAGCAGGGAGATCGCGTTGTTGACCTCGCCGCCGCCCCCGGAGCCGAAGAGCGCGCCGATGACCGAGCCGAGCGCCACCAGGTCGGTGATCTTGAAGCGGGCGATGGTACCGGCGTTGGTGATTGAGTCCTTGTGTCCGGTCAGGACGTACTCACCGGGGAAGTAGCGGCCGCTGTCGGAGGCGTCGATGTAGGCGTTGATGCCGTCGAGGTAGGCGTTCGCGTCGGCGAGGGCCTGCCGGCCGCGGGCGCCGTTGGTCGCCACGGCGTTGTCGATCTGCGCCTGGAGGTCGGCCTCGGTGTACGGGGCGTTGCGCCAGAACTGCTGTTCCAGGCCCTGGTTGTCGGCGGCGCCGCCGGCGAAGGAGGTGAGCTGTCCCCGGCCGACGTGCCGGAAGACGTCCATGAGCCACAGCCGGTCCTCGGCCGCCGCGTAGCCGGCGCCGAACTCGGTGCCGTACCGGGTGGTGCCGGTGATGTGCGGGACGCCCGTCTTCTTGTCGCGGACGATCGTCACGTCGCCGCGGCCGGCGGGCTTGACGGTGGAGGCGACCTGATCGGCGGGAACCCCGAACGACGCGTCGTTGAAGAACGTGTTGATCGTGGAATTGGTGAGCGTCGGATAACCCTTGGCAAGGTTGGCATAGGGGCCGAGCTGGTCCGCGGCGTGCGCGGGCTGGGTGCCGAATGCCTGGTTGAGCAGGACCTGGGCGAGGGTCGCGTTGCCGTTCTGGCCCGGCGGCAGAATGTCGGAACACTGGTTGCCGCAGTGGTCGTTGGCGACGGCCGTGACCTCGGCGGCCGTCGCCACCGGGGAAAGCGGCGACAAAAGACCCGCCATGAGTGCGCATACGGACGCGGTCTTCAGGAACCCGGGCATTCCGCCGGGAGTTCTCAGTTTGTCGAGAGCGGTGCGGGGGGTTCGCCGTGGCATCGGCAGCTCCTAGCGACGGGGGTGGCCGAAAGGTTACCGCCGGTATCCCCGCGATTGAAGATGAACATGCGTCACTTTTGGGAGTCGCCTATCCGGCTTGTGGACGGCGTCGGACATCGGATGGAGCGGAAGGGAGCCGAATCGCTTGTCGATACGTCTATTCGGCGATGTCGCGCGAAGTCCGCGCGATGACGCCGAAGTGACCGAAGTACAGGTGCAGATGTGACGGAGGTGCAAGGCGATGGCCGGTTTCCGGAGTCTGGCGAGACAGGTGCGCGACCCGCGGTGCGATCTGGCGCTGCGGAGGTATTCGCTGCGCAAGTGCCTTGAGCGGTTCGCTCCTTACGGGCACAGGGCGACCTGGGACCATCTGTGCTCCCGGGCCGGGTTCGGTCCCGAGGACCGCTCCCCCGATCCGGCGCGGCTCGTGGCCGCGCTGGAGGAGCTGGAGGAGGCGCGGGCGGTGTGGCTGGCCTACGAGGTCGAGTTCGCCGAACGCCGCAGGAAGGAGAAGCACGACGGGCTGCGCAGGCCGGGCAGTGTGGACGACTGGCACCGGCTGACCTGGGGCGGCTTCGGCGTGGCGTGGTGCGACGACCCGCGGGTCCACCCCCGTGAACCGCTGGCCGAGGTGCTGCGCCGGCTGATCGCCGCGCTGGAGCGCGACCCGGGGTCGGGCTGTCCGGTGTGCGGTGGTGAGCGGCTCGCCTGGAAGGACGACCTGGACCACGAGCCGTCGACGGGTCCGGTCTGTACGGACTGCGGGATACTCGTCCCTCGTCCGGTGCTCACACCCGAGGCGCTGGCGTACGCCAGGCGCGGGAGGCTGCTGGTGTCGGCCTGAGAACGACGGGGGTGCGCCGGGGATGCCGCACCCCCCTGTTTTCGCCGTCCCCGAACCGTCGGTCGTCTGTCGGTGTCGGTGTCGGTGTCGGTGTCGGTGGACTGTCGGTGCCGGGTGTCACCATCGACGCATGGTGCAGGTCTGTCTGAACGGAACGCGGCGAGCCGCCGACGGCGCGGTGGTGCCGTCGTCCCCCCGGGCGTTGGCGCAGGCCGCCGCGGAGGCGGTCGCGGCGGGGGCGACCGAGGTGCACGTCCACCCCAGGACACCGTGCGGGCTGGACAGTCTGTCGCCGCGCGTGGTCGGGGCGACCGTCGACGCGATACGGGCCCGGGTGTCGGTGCCGGTGGGCGTGACCACGGGGGCGTGGGCGGAACCGGATCCGCGGGAGCGGCTGCGCCGGGTGCGGAGCTGGTCGGTGCTGCCCGACTTCGCCTCGGTCAACTGGCATGAGCCGGGCGCCGAGGAGGTCGCCGAGGCATTGACGGCCGCAGGGCTGGGGGTGGAGGCGGGCGTCTGGTCGGGGACCGACGGCGCCGCCCGCTTTGTCTCCTCCCCGCTCGCGCCGAGGGTGCTGCGGGTGCTCGCGGAGGTCACGGACCCCTGCGCCGACACCGCCGAGGCCTCGGCCCGGGCGCTGCTGGCCGACCTGGGCGGGGCGTTCGGCCGCCCGGTGCTGCTGCACGGGGAGGACGGCGGCACGTGGCCCGTGCTGCGGCTGGCGGGCCGGCTGGGGCTGGCGACCCGCATCGGACTGGAGGACACGCTGGTCCTGCCGGACGGCCGGCCGGCCCGTTCCAACGCTCAGTTGGTGGCGGAAGCGCTGTCCCAGTACGGGTGCGCCCAGCGGTCGTCGTAGGGGAGGGCGAGGAGTTCGGCGCGGGTGGCGAGGTCGGACTCGCCGAGGGCGCGCAGCCGGGCGGGGGCCCGCCGCGCGAGCCAGGTGCGCAGTTCGGGCAGGGCGGTGTCGCTGCCGTGCACGAACCAGGACAGCGGCGAGTGGTCGGCGAGGAGATCGTCCGTCCACCACCGCATACAGGCCAGGAGGTGCGCGTCGGCGACCGGGCCGGGGAGCCACCGGTCCAGCAGCGGGGTGACGCCGCGCAGGACGGCGGCGCACGTCTCGAAGACGTCCCGCACCGGGTAGGGCGGCTCGGGCGTCGTGAGGACGTCCTCCCACCAGGCGAGGACGAACGACTCCACGGCGGCGGCCTGTTCGGCGGGCCAGGTCCACCAGTGGACGTTCGACAGCCCGTGGTAGCCCCAGCCGACCCCGTCCAGCTCGCCCCGCACCAGCGCGCGGGCGCCCTGCGGCAGCAGGCGGCGTATCGCGGCGGCGTGGTCGTCGAAGTGGCCCGGGACTTCGTAGAGGTACCTGTTCAGCACGTCGACGGGCACGTGGGTGTACGGCGTGCGCAGGTACGCCGTCTCCTCGGGGAGGTGGCACAGGGGGCAGGGGGTCTCGTCCGGGCTGGCGAAGCCGTTGAAGACGGTGTCGAGGTCGGCGAGGGCCGCGGTGAGGGCGGGGCTGGGCATCGGGTCGGTCCCGTCGGGACTCCGTGCGCGGCGGGGGTCGCCGCCGGCCGAAGAGCGTGACGTTACCAGCCGATAATCACCTCGCTCCAGCCCTTTGTGATGCGGAGAGTGGAGGCGATGAGATCCACGTGAGGCACACCGTGAAGGAGCCCCGATGTCGACGCTGCGCGTCACCGCCGAAGTGCTGACCGTCCATGAACACCCCGACGCCGACGCGCTGGAACTGGCGCAGGTCGGCCTGTACCGCGCGGTCGTCGCCAAGGGCGCCTACCGCACCGGGGAGGCCGCCGTGTACATCCCCGAGCAGGCGGTGCTTCCGGCCGGACTGATCGAGGAGTTGGGGCTGACCGGGCGGCTCGCGGGCGGCAACGCGGACCGGGTGAAGGCGGTACGGCTGCGGGGCGAGCTGTCCCAGGGCATCGTGTGCCGCCCGAAGGCGCTGGCGGACGTCGACCTCGCGCGGGCGGCGGAGGAGGGGACCGACTTCGCGGAGCGGCTCGGCATCACCAAGTGGGTGCCGCCGATCCCGCCCACGATGAGCGGCGAGGTCGAGCCCGCGCCCGATCTGCTGCCGTGGGTCGACATCGAGAACGTCCAGCGCTACCCGGACCTCTTCGCCCCCGGCGAGCCGGTGGTGCTGACGGAGAAGCTGCACGGGACGGCGTGCCTGCTGACGTACGTCGCGGGAGCCGGGGACGGCGAAGGGCGGGTGCACGTCTCCTCGAAGGGGTTCGGCGCGAAGTCGCTGGCCCTGCGGGAGGATCCGCGCAACCTGTACTGGCGGGCCGTCCGGGGGCACGGTGTCGCCGAGGTGGCGGCGCGGCTCGCCGAGCGCCTGGGCGCGCGACGCGTCGGGATCTTCGGCGAGGTGTACGGGGCGGGGGTCCAGGACCTGACCTACGGCGCCGACGGCCGCCGGGACACCCTCGGCTACGCGGTGTTCGACGTGTCCGCGGAGATCGGGGGCGCGGTCCGGTGGCTGGATGCGGCGGAGGTCCTCGGCGGTGAACTGCCGCTGGTTCCACGGCTTTTCGAGGGGCCGTACGACAGTGCGCGCGTGCTGGAGCTGGCGAGCGGGCGCGAGACCGTGTCCGGGCGGGGGCTGCATCTGCGGGAGGGCGTCGTGATCCGTCCCGCGCGCGAGCGGTACAGCCCCGTGACCGGGGGGCGGGCGATCGCCAAGGCGGTGAGCGCGGCCTATCTGACCCGCAAGGGCGGTACCGAGTACGAGTGACAGCGGCCGGAGGAGGGGTACGGCGAACGCGGCCCGGCGCCGGTGGGGGCGCCGGGCCGCACGCCCCCGTCAATCGCCCTTGCCCCGGGGCTCGGCGGCTCGGGGCTGTTCGAGCCCGCTCCGCTTCTCCACCAGGAGCCTCGAGCCGGACCGGCGTTCACCGAAGACGTCGTCGGGGTTGGACAGGACGCAGGTGGCGAGGGAGAGGCAACCGCAGCCGATGCAGTCGGTGAGGTGGTCGCGGAGTCGGTTGAGCTGCTGTATGCGCTCGTCGAGCTCCGCGCGCCAGGTCTCCGACAGACGCGCCCAGTCCTCACGGGTGGGGGTGCGTTCCTCCGGGAGTTGGGCGAGGGCCTCGCGGATCGTGGCGAGAGGGATGCCGACCCGCTGGGCGGCGCGGACGAAGGCGACGCGACGGAGGGTGTCGCGCGTGTAACGGCGCTGGTTGCCCGCCGTGCGCCGGCTGCTGATCAAGCCCTTGGACTCGTAGAAGTGCAGGGCGGAGACGGCGGCGCCGCTGCGCGCCGACAGCTGGCCGACGGTCAGCTCGTGGATCTTCTCGGTTATCTGGGGCACTTATCAGAGCCTACCCATCGCCCGCGTCCGCCGGTCCGTTGACAGGGCTCACGCCTCCGACCATGCTAAGCAGTCGCTTAGACATCACACGAGAGGCCGGGACATGGCTGAGCCGAGGATCTTCACGTCCGTCGACGCGCTCAAGGCTGCGGTGGGCGAGCAGCTGGGGTACACGGACTGGGTGGAGGTCGACCAGAAGCGGATCGATCTCTTCGCCGAGGCCACCGGTGACCACCAGTGGATCCACGTCGACCCGGAGAAGGCGGCCTCGGGGCCGTTCGGGACGACCATCGCGCACGGGTATCTGACGCTCTCGCTGCTGCCCCTGTTCGGGCCGCAGCTGATCTCCGTCGAGGGCGTGAAGATGGGGGTCAACTATGGGACGAACAAGGTCCGCTTCCCCTCCCCCGTGCCGGTCGGCTCCCGGCTGCGCGCCACCGCGACGATCACCGGCGTCGACGACGTGACCGGCGGCGTCCAGGTCACCGTCGCCTTCACCGTGGAGCGTGAGGGCGGGGACAAGCCGGTGTGCGTCGCGGAGTCGGTGTCCCGGTACTACCTCTGACCCGCTGCCGCTACTCCCCCACGCCCACCATGCGCAGCACGAGGTCGGCGTACAGCGCGCCGACCTCCTCGGGCGTGCGCGGGCCGTCCACGTTGAACCAGCGGGCCACGTCGATGCACAGGGACAGCACGGCGAGGGTCGTGCCGTGCACGTCCAGCACCCGGAACTCGCCGTTCGCCACGCCCTCCTCGATGATCCCGCGCACCTCGGCGTCGACCTGGCGGCGCAGCGCGAGGATCTCGGCGCGGGCGTCGGGGCCGAGCGCGTCCAGTTCGTACTGCACGACCCGAGCGGTGGTGCGCCGGCCGGCGTGCCAGCGGACGAAGGAGCTGACGGCGTCGGCGAGCCGTTCCGCGGCGCTGCCGTCGCCCTGGGCGGCCGTGCGCAGGATGTCCAGCGCCCGGTCGTGGCCGATGCGGCTGATGCGGCGGAGCAGCTCTTCCTTGGTCTTGTAGTGGATGTAGAGGGCGGCCGGGCTCATGCCGGCGCGGCCCGCGATGTCGCGGGTCGTCGTGGCGTGGTAGCCTCGCTCGGCGAAGGCCTCCACGGCGGCGACGAGCAGTCGCCGAGCCGCGTCAGGGGTGACCTCTTCCCACGGCTCGATCTCGCCGCCGACCGTCTCCTCCGCCGTACTCATCGCTGGTTCGCCCCTCTCGCTGCCGGAGCTCCACCATACCGCCGAAGGTGAGCGCCCGCTTAGCGTGCCCGCTCAGCGCCGCCCGGGTGCCCGGCCGGAGCTTCCCGGGTCGCCTGCGGCCGCTCCCGGGTCAGGTCGGTTCCTCGCAGCCGCCCGCGTCGCGTCAGAGCTTCTCGAAGGGGTCGTGGTCGGCGAGGAGCTTCTCCAGGCGGGCCTGGTCCACCCGGCTCACGATCTGGCCGGCCTCCTGCCGGTCGCGGATCACCTTCGCCAGGGTGAACGCGGAGGTGACCAGGTACAGGACGGCGATCGCGAGGAAGCCGCGGACCCAGGCGTCGGTGTTCAGCTGGTAGATGCCGATGGAGGTGGCCGCCATGGCGATGGCGAAGGAGGCGACGGCCTGGCCGTAGAAGGCGGCCGTGCTCTGCTGCTTGACCGGTGTGTCACTCATGGGGACAAGCTTCGGCGGGCGTGGCCCGCGCCACATCCGTCGGGATACTCAGACCGTACTCAGAAGGCGGAGACCCCCGTCAGCGCCCGCCCGATGACCAGCTTCTGGATCTGGCTGGTGCCCTCGTAGAGGGTCATCACGCGGGCGTCGCGCAGCAGTTTGCCCGCCGGGTACTCGTCGATGTAGCCGTAGCCGCCGAAGACCTGGAGGGCGTTGTTGGCTGCCCGGACGGCGGCCTCGGAGGCGAAGAGCTTGGCCTTGGAGGACTCCACCGCGAACGGCAGGCCCCGGTCGATCAGGTCGGCGACCCTCCAGGTCAGCAGCCGGGCGGCGTCGACGTCGACCGCGATGTCGCTGAGCAGTTCCTGCACGAGCTGGTGGTGGGCGATGGCCCTGCCGAACTGCTCGCGCTGCCCGGCGTACGTCACGGCGGCGTCCAGCGCGGCCTGGGCTATGCCGACACAGCCGGCGGCGACCGACATACGCCCCTTGGCCAGGGCCGACATGGCGACGGAGAAGCCCTTGCCCTCCTCCCCGAGCAACGCGGAAGCGGGCACGCGCACGTTCTCCAGGACCAGCTCGGCGGTGGCCTGGCCGCGCAGGCCCAGCTTGCCGTGCAGGGTGCGGCGGGTCAGGCCGGGGGTGTCCGTGGGGACGAGGAATGCGGAGACGCCCTTGTGGCCGGGGGCGTCGGTGGACCGGGCGAACAGCAGGACGACGTCGGCCCAGGTGCCGTTGGTGATGAACATCTTGGTGCCGTCGATGACGTAGTCGGAGCCGTCGCGGACCGCGCGGGTGGACAGGTTCCCCGCGTCCGACCCGGTGCCGGGCTCGGTCAGGCCGAAGCAGCCGACGTGGGCACCGGAGGTCAGTCCGGGCAGCCAGCGCCGCTTCTGCTCCTCGTCGCCCCAGGCCGCGATCGTCTTGGCGACCAGGCCGAGGGAGACCGAGACGATGCCGCGGACCGAGGAGTCGCCGCGGCCGAGTTCCTCGGTGACCAGGCAGTACGCGAGGTGGTCGCCGCCGGAGCCGCCGTGGTCCTCGTCGATGGTCAGGCCCAGGAAGCCGACCTGGCCGAGCTTCTCGACGATCGAACGGTCGACCTCCTCCGCGCGGTCCCAGGCGGCCGCATGGGGCGTGATCTCGCGCTCGACGAAGTCCCGGGCGAGCCGGCGGACGGCGGTCTGCTCCTCGCTGAGCTCCAGGTTCACAGGCACCCCACTCGAAAGCCGTACGCGCGCACGCCGTACGGGTTGAAAGCCGTACCAATAAATTAGCACTGCTAGTTTATGTTCGCAGCCCTACTATGTGCGCCATGGCCCGACCGCGCAAGCCCCTGCTCAGCACCGACCGGATCGTCGCCACGGCTCGTGCGCTCGTGGACGCGGAGGGGCTGGCGGCGGTGTCGACGCGGCGGCTCGCGGCCGAGCTGGGGGTGAGCGGGCCCTCGCTGTACAACCACTTCCGCACCAAGGACGAGATCCTGGAGGCCGTCGCCGACTCGGTGAGCGCGCAGGTCGACCTGTCGATGTTCGAGGACGGCCGGGACTGGCGGACCGCGCTGCACGACTGGGCCGTCTCCTACCGGGCCGCCCTGCGCGACCACCCGAACATCGTCCCGGTCCTGGCGCGCGGCCCGGGCCGCCGTCCCGCCGCGCTGCGGCTCGCGGACGCGGTCTACGGCGCGATGGTCGACGCCGGCTGGCCGCCGGCGCAGGCCACCTCGATCGGCGCGCTGATGCGGTACTTCATCATGGGTTCCGCGCTCGGCTCGTTCGCCGGGGGTTTCGTGGGCGACGCGAGCGCGTACGACCCGGCCGACTACCCCCACCTCGGACAGGCCCATCTGCTGGCGGAACAGCAGGAGAAGATCGACGACCGCGCCTTCGAGGCAGGCCTGACCGCCCTGCTGGACGGGCTGACACGGCAGTACGAGCAGGTGGCACGGCCGGTGTAGGTGGGGGGGGTCCCGCCCCGGGCCCCGAGCCCGCACCTCCGCGTGCCTCGCCGCGGGGCACGGTTCGGCGCCCGCGCGCCCCGCCGGGCACGGTGTCGCGCCGCGTCCCCTGACGCGGAGCACGGTTCGGCACCCGCGCAGCCCTCGCCCGCGGGGCGCGGGCGGGAGCTACGAGGACGCGCGCTGCGCGAGGCGGAGGAGGAGCTCGGCGTCAGCGGCCTGCCCCGCCCCCGGCACGGTTCGGTGTCCACCGAACCGTGCGTCCCCCATGCTGGCTGTCATGACCGCCAAAGACCCCCGCGCTCCCCTCCTGGCCCGTCTCGCCGGGCTGGTCGCCGACGAGACCCGGGCCACCTGTCTGCTGGCGCTGCTCGACGGGCGGGCGTGGACGGCCGGGGAGCTGGCCCGGCACGCCGGGGTCGCCGCGTCGACGCTGAGCGAGCACCTCGGCAAGCTCGTCGCGGGGGGCCTCCTCGCCGAGGAGCGCCAGGGCCGGCACCGGTACGTGCGGCTGGCCGACGCCCGCGTCGCCCAGCTCGTGGAGGACCTGACCGCGCAGGTCGCGCCCGGCGACGCCGTCCGACCGCGGAACCTGCGGGAGTCGAGCGCCGGGTCGGCGATGGCGCGCGGGCGCACCTGTTACGACCATCTCGCCGGGCGGCTCGGCATCACGGTCACCGACGCCCTGACCGAGCGCGGCCTGCTGCTCCAGGACACCGGCTTCGCGCTGACGGACGCGGGACTGCGCTGGTTCGCCGACGCCGGTATCGGCCTGGCCGCCCCCGGCCGCCGTCCGCTGGCCCGCGCCTGTCTCGACTGGACCGAACGCCGCCCGCACCTCGCCGGGGTCGCGGGCGCGGCGCTGTGCCGACACGCCCTCGATGCCGGGTGGTGCGAGCGGATCGGCACCGGGCGGGCGGTGCGGGTGACGGCCACCGGGGAGCGGGTTCTGGCCGGGCTGCTCGGGATCCGGGCGTCGGCGTTGCGCTGAGAGCTCCGAACAAAAGGGGAGCCCGGCTCGCCCTCCCCTTTTGTTCGGAGCTCTCAGGGGTCCTTCGGATCGTGGCGCAGAGGCGGACTCCGGCGTGCGTATCCGCCGGGTGGCCGTCGGTCGCCGCTCATGGTCGCCGGCCGCCACCGCCGTGTCGCCGGTCGCCGCCCTGTCGCCGGTCCTCCGCGTCGACGCCCTCGGGCGCCGCCCGGCTCTCCGTATAAATCCGGCTCCCCGTCCGGGACCCGGCTCCCCGTCCGTAACTCGCGAGCCGTCGACGAGATTCCTTCCTAGCCTCAGGAGCATGATGAACTCCCCCCGTCGTACGGAACTGCTCGCCGCCGGCGCGGCCACGGTCGCCGTCGTGCTGTGGGCCTCCGCCTTCGTGTCCATCCGCAGCGCCGGCGCGGTGTACTCCCCGGGCGCGCTGGCCCTCGGACGGCTGCTGGCCGGAGCCCTGGCGCTCGGGGTGATCTGTCTGCTGCGCCGGGAGGGGTGGCCGCCACGGCCGGCCTGGCGTGGGATCGCCGTCTCCGGCCTGCTGTGGTTCGGCTTCTACATGGTGGTGCTGAACTGGGGTGAGCAACTGGTGGACGCGGGCACGGCGGCCCTGGTGGTGAACATCGGGCCGATCCTGATCGCGCTGCTCGGCGCGCGACTTCTGGGTGACGCGATGCCGCCGCGGCTGCTGGCGGGGATGGCGGTGTCGTTCGCCGGTGCGGTGACGGTGGGGTTGTCGATGTCGGGCGGGGGCGGGTCGTCGGTGCTCGGGGTGGTGCTCTGCCTGCTGGCGGCGGTCGCGTACGCGGGCGGGGTCGTGGCGCAGAAGCCCGCGCTGGCCCGGGCGAGCGCGTTGCAGGTGACGACGTTCGGGTGTCTGGTCGGAGCGGTGGTCTGTCTGCCGTTCACGGGACAGCTGGTGCACGAGGCGGCCGACGCGCCGGTGACGGCGACCCTGAACATGATCTACCTGGGCGTGTTCCCGACCGCGCTCGCCTTCACCACCTGGGCGTACGCGCTGGCCCGGACGACCGCGAGCCGGATGGGGGCGACGACGTACGCGGTGCCCGCACTGGTCGTGCTGATGTCTTGGCTGGCGCTGGGCGAGGTGCCGGGGCCGCTCACGCTGGCGGGCGGGGCGCTGTGCCTGGCCGGGGTCGCGGTGTCGAGGTCCCGGTCGGGGTCGGCGGCCCGGGTCGCCGCGGTCGAGCCACGACCCGAGCGGAGCCGGGAGTCAGCGTGAGCGCGCCCGGTCGGCGAGGACCTTGATGGAGACGAGCGCGACCACCGAAAGACCGATGATGTAGGCGGACACCGCCATCGACGTGCCGGTCGCCTCCAGCAGCAGGACCATCACGAAGGGCGCGAGCCCGCCGCCGCCCACGGCCGCGATCTGGTAGCCGAGGGAGGCGCCCGTGTAGCGCATCTCGGGCGTGAACAGCTCGGCGAACAGGGCGGCCTGGGGGCCGTACATGATGCTGAGGAAACAGCTGGCGACGAAGGTGCCGACCGCCAGCCACAGCAGTGATCCCGTGTCGATCAGCAGGAACAGCGGGACGGCCCACAGGGCGATGCCGACCGCGCCGAGCGCGTAGACGCGGATGCGGCCGACCCGGTCGGAGAGGGCGGCGGCGGCCGGGATCAGGACGAGCTGGGTGAGGCTCACGCAGAGGGAGACGGTGAGGACGGCGCCGCGCCTCATGTCGAGTTCGCGGGTCGTGTAGTCGAGGACGCCGGTGATGAGGATGTAGAACGTCGCGGTGTTCACGGCGAAGGAGCCGCCGGCCAGCAGCACGGTGCCGAGGTGGTCGCGCAGGATCGTGCGCAGGGGTGAACCCTGTTCGGCCTTCTCCTTCTCGGCCAGCGCCCGCTCGGCCTCCCGGAACGCGGGGGTCTCCTCGACGCGGGTGTGGATGTACCAGGCGAGGAGGAGGACGAACAGGCCGATGAGGAACGGCACGCGCCAGCCCCAGGCCGCGAACGCGCTGTCGGTGGTGAAGGCGCCGGCCAGCAGGAAGACGGTGTTGGCGGTCACCACGCCGATCGGCACGCCGAGTTGGACGACGCTGCCGTAGAGGCCGCGCTTGCCCTCGGGGGCGTACTCGGTGGCCAGCAGCATCGCCCCGCCCCACTGGGCGCCGACCGCGACGCCCTGGGCGACGCGCAGGACGACCAGCAGGACGGGCGCCGCGACACCGATGGTCTCATAGGTCGGCAGCAGGCCGATGCCCGTCGTGGCCACGCCCATCAGGGTCAGCGCGAGGACCAGCATCGGCTTGCGGCCCCGCCGGTCGCCGAGATGACCGGCCACGATGCCGCCGAGCGGGCGGGCGAGGAATCCCACGGCGAAGGTGGCGAAGGCGGCGAGGACCCCGGCGGTGGCGCTGCCGGCCGGGAAGTACAGGTCGCCGAGGACGAGGGCGGCGGCGATCCCGAAGACGAAGTAGTCGTACCACTCCACGGCCGAGGCGAGGGCGGCCGCCGTGGCCACACGCCGGCGGTGGGGAGTCGCCGGCGCGGTGGTGGGGACGGGGTGAGCGGGAGGGAACGTGTCCATACGTGCACACTCCGGTGGTGCGTTGGGGACGTTCCCGGGAACATACTGACCGGACGGTATGGGGTCAACGGTCGTGCACGGGGCTGGTGTGAAGAAGGGTTCCGCTTCGGCGCTTGCGCGCCGGGCCGGCGCGGGGGCCACCCACCGCGCCGGACCGGTCCACCGGACGTGACGCGGCGTCAGAAGACCACCAGGGCCCGACCTCCCTTGCCGGCGAGCATGTTGTCGAAGGCGGTCGGGATGTCCTCCAGGCCGATGTGCTCGGTGACGAGGGAGGCGAGGTCCAGGCGGCCCGCCCGGACGTGGCCGGCGAGGACCGGCAGGTCACGGGCCGGGTCGGAGTTGCCGTAGACGCAGCCGGAGAGGGTGCGGCCCCAGTGGAAGATCTCCAGCGCGTTGAAGGTGACCTGCTGGTCCTTGCCGCCGATGCCGACGACGGTGGTGCGGCCGCCGCGGCGGGTGGACTCCCAGGCCGTGCGGATGGTGACCGCGCGCCCCACGCACTCGACGGCCACGTCCACCCCCTGCCGGCCGGTGAGGGCGCGGATCTCGCGGGCGGTGTTCTCGGAGGCGACGAGGTAGTCGGTGGCGCCCGCGGCGCGGGCCAGCTCCTCCTTCTCCGGGGAGACGTCGACGGCGACGATCGTCGAGGCGCCGGCGATCCGGGCTGCCTGGAGGGTCGCGAGGCCCACGCCACCGGCGCCGAACACCGCCACCGTCTCACCGGTGCGCACCCGGGCGGAGTGGTGGACCGCGCCGTAGCCGGTGAGGACCGCGCAGCCGAGGAGGGCGGCGTCGGTGAGGGGGATCCCCTCCGGGAGGGGCAGCACGCAGGAGACCGGGACGACCGTCTCCTCGGCGAACGCGGCGACGTTCAGCCCGGGGTGCAGTGCGGTGCCGTCCGCGGTGCGGGCGTGGACGGTGGCGGACCCGCTGAGCGCGTTGCCGCACAGCCAGACCTCCCCCAGCGTGCAGGCGTGGCAACTACCGCAGGAGGGCGCCCAGTTGAGGACGACGCCGGCACCGAGCGCGAGGCCGGTGACGCCCTCTCCGACGGCTACGACGGTTCCCGCGCCCTCGTGGCCGAGGACCGCGGGGACCGGGACCCGCAGGGTGCCGTCGGAGAGGGACAGGTCGGAGTGACAGACGCCGGCGGCGGCGAGACGGACCCGGACCTGGCCGGGGCCGGGGTCGGGCAGGTCTATCTCGGCGATCTCCAGCGGAGCGCCCACGGCGGGCAGGACGGCGGCACGGACCACAACAGGCTCCTCAGAACTGGAGGGACTTGGTCTGGAGGTACTCGGCGAGCCCGTGCGCGCCGAGCTCGCGGCCGACGCCGGACTGCTTGTACCCGCCGAAGGGGGCGAGGGGGTTGAAGCGCCCGCCGTTGATGTCGACCTGACCGGTGTCCATCCGGCGGGCGAAGGCCACCGCCTCCGCCTCGTCAGCGGCCCACACGGCGCCGGCCAGGCCGTACACCGTGCCGTTGGCGATGCGCAGGGCGTCCTCCTCGTCCTGGTAGCGCAGGATCGTCAGGACCGGGCCGAAGATCTCCTCCTGGGCGACGGTCATCTCCGGGGTGACGTCGGCGAAGACCGTGGGGCTGACGAAGAAGCCCGGTGACCGCGGGGCCTCGGGGCCGCCCGCGACCAGGCGCGCGCCCTCGGCCACGCCCTTCTCGATGTACCCCCGCACCCGCTCCCGCTGCCGGGCGCTGACCACCGGGCCGATGCGCTCGCCGTACTTCGCGGCGGCGGCCGCGGCCAGTTCGACGGCCTCCTCGTACCGTGACGTGTGCACCAGCATCCGGGTCCAGGCGCTGCACGTCTGGCCGGAGT
This sequence comes from Streptomyces sp. NPDC030143, assembly GCF_055573695.1. Taxonomy (NCBI): domain Bacteria; kingdom Bacillati; phylum Actinomycetota; class Actinomycetes; order Kitasatosporales; family Streptomycetaceae; genus Streptomyces; species Streptomyces sp. NPDC030143. The sequence goes on along the minus strand of NZ_JBVIAY010000015.1, from coordinate 1,669 downwards.
TGGACATCACGTTGGCCACGCCGACGTTGACGGCGCGGGCGAGGTCGGCGCTCGGGAGGATGACGTTGGCGGACTTGCCGCCGAGTTCCAGGGCGACCTTCTTGATCGCGGCGCCGGCCGTCGCGGCGATCCGCCGCCCGACGGCGGTGGAGCCGGTGAAGGAGACCAGGTCGACGCCGGGGTGTTCGGCGAGGGCCTGTCCGGCGACCGGGCCGAGGCCGGTGACGAGGTTGAAGACACCGGCCGGGACGCCCGCCTCGTGCACCGCCTCGGCGAAGAGCTGGGCGGTGAGCGGGGTGTCCTCGGCGGGCTTGAGGACGACCGTGCAGCCCGCGGTGAGGGCGGGGGCCACCTTGGCGACGATCTGGTGGAGCGGGTAGTTCCAGGGCGTGATGGCGCCGACCACGCCGACCGGCTCGTGGTGCACGGTCGAGTTGCCGACCTTCTCCTCGAAGGAGTGGGTGGCGGCCAGCTCGGCGTAGGAGGCGGCGACCGCGATCGGGACGGCCGCGTGGACCGCCTGGGAGAAGGGCAGCGGGGAGCCGAGTTCGGCGGTGACCGTCTCGGCGATCTCCTCCTTGCGGGCGGCCAGGACGTCGCGGAGTGCGGCCAGGCGCGCGGCCCGCTCGACCGGCGGGGTCGCGGACCAGCCCGGGAGCGCCGCCCGCGCGGCCCGTACGGCGGCGTCGACGTCCTCGGCGCCGCCCGCCGGGACCCGGCCGACGACCTGCTCGTCCACCGGGTTGACGACCTCGATCACGCCCTGGCCCGCGGCGGGGCGCCAGGCGCCGTCGAGGTAGATGCCGTCGTGTGCCTTCATCGCGTTCCCTCCGGGCGGTCCTCGTCATCCGCACACTAAACTAGCGGCGATAGTTTTCGGGCGCCAGGGGCGGCCCGGGATCACGGGAGGGAGACGGGACCGCGCGCGTCTCGCAGCCGGCCGGGGAACGCGTCAGCGGGTTGCGGTCAGGTGGGCGAAGACGACGACGTTGCTGGTGTACCCGGTCCTGCGGCTGAAGAGGCCGCCGCACGTGATCACCCGCAGTTCGGGACGCCCGCGCGGGCCGTACACCTCCTTGTCGGGGAAGCGGTCCTTGTCGAAGACCTTGACCCGGTCGACGGTGTAGACGGCGGTGCGGCCGTCGGCGCGACGGGCCTCGATCCGGCTGCCGGCGGTCAGTCCGGCGAGGCCGGCGAAGACCGCCGGGCCGGTCCTGGTGTCGCGGTGGCCGACGGCGACGGCCGTGCCCGCTTCGCCGGGCGAGGGTCCGTCCGCGTACCAGCCGACGAGCCCGGGCTTGTCCAGCGGTGGGGTCTCGAGCTCCCGGCCGGGCCCCAGCCGCAGCCCCACGGCCGGCGCGTCGATCCCCAGGGCGGGCACCCGGAACCCGGTGGCCCGGGAGCGGGGCAGCGGGCGCGGCGGAGTCTTCGGGGCGCCGCCCTCTCCCTTGCGGGGGCGGGCGTCGGCCCCGGCGGCCGGTTCGGCGGGCGCTCCGTCGGACCGCGGTTCCACGACCGCGGCCGGAGCGGCCGGCTCGCCGTCGCCCCCGCACCGGACCCCGGCCGTCGCCAAGACAGCCCCGACCCCGGGCGCCCCTGTTCGCCAGTAGGCCCGAGTCCGGTCCCCAAGACTTTCTCCCCCCCTACGCGGAAACCTGTGGATGTCTGT